>DATJOU010000025.1:0-7619 GCA_035506775.1 Solirubrobacteraceae bacterium
AGTCGCTGTCGGCCTACGCACGCCAGTTCCTGGGCCAGATGGACAAGCCCGACGTGGACTCGATCGAGGGCCTCTCGCCGGCGATCTCGATCGACCAGAAGACGACCTCCCGCAACCCCCGCTCGACGGTCGGGACGGTGACCGAGATCTACGACTACCTGCGGCTGCTGTGGGCCCGCGTGGGCAAGCCCCACTGCCCGATCTGCGGGCGCCCGATCGTGGGCCAGTCGGCCGAGCAGATCGTCGACCAGGTGATGGAGCTCGGCGAGGGCACCCGCTTCATGGTGCTGGCCCCGCTCGTGCGGGGGCGCAAGGGCGAGTACGGGAAGCTGCTGGACGAGCTGCGCACGGACGGCTTCGCGCGGGTCAAGATCGACGACCGCGTGCGCATGCTGGAGGAGTCGATCGTGCTCGACAAGCGCTACAAGCACGACATCTCGGTGGTCGTGGACCGGCTGGTGATGCGCCACGACCTGCGCAAGCGGCTGGCCGACTCGATCGAGACCGCGGTGCAGCGGGCCGAGGGGCTGGTCGAGATCGAGATCGTCGGCTCCGGGCGGGACGCGCAGGAGGGAGCCGCCCACGCCACCGGCGCCAAGGGCACGCGGGCCCCCTCCGGCCAGATCCGCCCCGGCGAGGTCCCGCCGGCCGGAACCGTGTTCACGTTCTCGGAGCGCTTCGCCTGCCCCGAGCACGGCCCGTCGCTGGTCGAGCTCGAGCCGCGCGTGTTCTCGTTCAACTCCCCCCACGGCGCCTGCGACCGCTGCACGGGGCTCGGCTCGATGATGGAGATCGACCCCGAGCTGGTGGTCCCCGACCCGTCGCTGTCGATCGGCGAAGGGGCGATCGCGCCGTGGGCCTCGAGCGCCTCCAACTACTACGCCCAGATGACCGAGGCGATCGCCGAGGAGTACGGCGTGGACCTCGACGCCCCCTGGGAGGAGCTGCCCGACGAGCAGCGCGAGGTGTTCCTGTACGGGACCGGGGGCGAGCCGATCCAGGTCACCTACCGCAACCGCTTCGGACGGCGGCGCTCCTACGCGACCCGCTTCGAGGGGATCGTCCCCAACCTCCAGCGCCGCTACCGCGAGACGGACTCCGAGTGGTCGCGCGAGAAGATCGAGGAGTACATGTCGCTGCGGGCCTGCCCCGAGTGCGGCGGCGCTCGTCTGCGTCCCGAGTCGCGGGCAGTGCTCGTGGCCGGGACGCGGATCGAGGACTTCACGGCGCTGTCGGCCAAGCGCGCGCTGCGGTGGCTGGAGGAGGTCGAGCTGTCGGAGACCGACCGTCACGTCGCACGGCTGATCCTGCGCGAGATCTCCGAACGGCTGCGGTTCCTCGACAACGTCGGGATCGGCTACCTGTCGATGGACCGGGCCGCCTCCACGCTGTCCGGCGGGGAGGCCCAGCGGATCCGGCTGGCGACCCAGATCGGGTCCTCGCTGGTGGGCGTGCTGTACATCCTCGACGAGCCCTCGATCGGGCTGCACCAGCGTGACAACTCGAAGCTGATCGCGACCCTCGAGCGGTTGCGGGACCTCGGGAATACGGTGATCGTGGTCGAGCACGACGAGCAGACGATGCGTGCCGCCGACCACCTCGTGGACCTGGGCCCGGGCGCCGGCGAGCATGGGGGATGGATCGTGGCGCAGGGCACCGCGGAGGAGGTCCAGCGCGTGCCGGAGTCGCTCACCGGGCAGTACCTGTCCGGGACCCGCACGATCGAGACCCCCACCAAGCGGCGCACCCCGAGCGGCTACATCGAGATCCTCGGAGCCACCCAGCACAACCTGCGCGACATCGACGTGCACGTGCCGTTGGGGGTGTTGACCTGCGTCACCGGCGTGTCCGGGTCGGGCAAGTCCACGCTCGTCAACGACGTCCTCTACAAGGCCGTCGCCAACCGCCTGCACCGGGCCCGGCGCCGTCCCGGCAGCCACCGCGCGATCCACGGCCTGGAGGAGCTCGACAAGATCATCGCCGTGGACCAGTCCCCGATCGGGCGCACGCCGCGGTCCAACCCGGCCACCTACACGGGCCTGTTCGACGTGATCCGGGACCTGTTCTCCAAGACCCAGGAGGCCCGCGCCCGCGGCTACAAGCCGGGCCGCTTCAGCTTCAACGTCAAGGGCGGTCGCTGTGAGGTGTGCCGCGGGGACGGCCAGATCAAGATCGAGATGCACTTCCTGCCGGACGTGTACGTGCCCTGCGAACAGTGCCACGGCAAGCGCTACAACCGCGAGACGCTGGAAGTCCGCTTCAAGGGCCGCAACATCGCCGATGTGCTCGACATGCCCGTCGAGGAGGCGCTGCGCTTCTTCGAGCACATCCCCAAGATCCGCCGCCGGCTCGAGACGCTCGACGCCGTCGGACTGGGGTACGTGCGCCTCGGCCAGCCCGCCACGACGCTGTCGGGCGGCGAGGCCCAGCGCGTCAAGCTCGCCACCGAGCTGTCGAAGGTGGCCACCGGCCGCACCCTCTACATCCTCGACGAGCCCACCACCGGGCTGCACTTCGCCGACGTCCAGCGGCTGCTGGAGGTGCTCCAGCGGCTCGTGGACGCGGGCAACAGCGTGGTCGTGATCGAGCACAACCTCGACGTCATCAAGTCCGCCGACCGGATCATCGACATGGGCCCGGAGGGGGGAGAGGAGGGCGGCATGGTGGTCGCCGCCGGCACCCCCGAGGAGGTGGCGCTGGAGCCGGCCTCCCACACCGGCCAGTTCCTCGCCTCGATGTTGGCTCCCGCCGCCGCCCGCCGCGGCCGTCCTCCGCGCCGCCGCCGCGCGAAGGTGGCCGCCTAGATGGTCTAGCGGCGCGCGATGGCGCACGACCTCGCGGGCCGGCTGCGCCTGTGGACCCAGAAGTGGCGCTGGTACGAGCGCGGCTCGCTGCCCTGGAACCGGGCCCGGATCCACTGGGAGTTCATGCGCCGCGAAGCCTTCGTGCGCTGGCCGGTCCAGGGCAACGTCCTCGAGGCCCTGCGGGAGGGGCGCCTGGAGGTAGGCCCCGGCGTGCTGCTGGAGCCGGGCGTATGGATCACCGCCCCCGGCAGCGCACGGGTGCGGATCGGGGCCGGGAGCTTCCTCAACATGGGCGTGATGGTCGCCTCCCGGGAGCTGGTGGAGATCGGCGAGCACTGCATGCTCGCCAACGGCTGCTTCGTGTCCGACGCCGACCACCGCTTCGAGGACCCCGACCGGCCGGTCCCCTGGCAGGGGTTCACCTCCAAGGGCCCCACCCGGATCGGCGACAACTGCTGGCTGGGGGCGAACGTCGTCGTGACCAGCGGGGTGAGCATCGGCGAGCGCTGCGTGATCGGGGCCAACTCGGTCGTGACGCGCGACGTGGCCCCCTTCTCGATCGCCGCCGGCGCTCCCGCCACGGTGTTGCGGCAGATCGAATACGGGTAGCGTCCGCCCGGCGATGGACCTGGACGAGGCCATGCGCTGCGCCCCCACCACCCGCGGGTTCGAGAACCGGCCCGTGCCCCGGGCGATGCTCGTGCGGGCGCTCGACGTGGCCCGCTTCGCCCCCAGCGGCGGCAACCGCCAGGGCTGGCGGGTGGTGGCCGTCGAGGACCCGGAGCTGCGGCGCAAGCTGGCCGAGCTGTACCTGCCCCACTGGCGTGCCTACCTGCGCCTGCTGGGGATGGACCGGGTGCTCGAGGACCCCGACGCCGACCCGCTGGCGCGGCGGCGCCTCGAGGGGGCCGACCTGTACGCCCGCACGCTCGCCGACGTGCCCCTGCACCTGGTCATCGGGGTGCGGCTCGACGACCTCGCCGTCACCGACGCCGAGCTGCCCCGCCAGAGCATCGTGGGCGGAGCGTCGATCTACCCGTTCGTCCAGAACCTCCTGCTGGCGCTACGCGCGGAGGGCCTGGGGGCCGCGATGACGACCCTGCTGGTGCCCGCCGAGGAGGCGGTCCGGGAGCTGCTGGGGATGCCGGCCGAGGTGGCGCTCGCCGCCCACGTCGGCGTCGGCTACCGCGCCGACCCGTGGCCCCGCAGGCTGTCGCGCAGGCCGGTGTCGGAGTTCGCCTTCGGTGACCGCTGGGGCGCGCCGCTTCAGGAGCTGTAGCGCAGCGCCAGCAGCTCCTGAAGCTCGGACAGCTCCCCGGGGTCGATCGAGTAGGTGTGCTCCGGTCCCGGGTAGCGGCGCGAGCGCACGTCCTCCGCGAACGCCCCGACGCCCTCGTTCATCTCCTGCTGGAGGTTCGCGTAGCGCTTGACGAACCGCGGCCCGAGGCCGTCCCGGATCCCGAGCAGGTCGTGGAACACGAGCACCTGCCCGTCGGTCGCCGGGCCGGCTCCGATCCCGATCACGGGGATCTCGATCAGCTCCATCAGCTCGTCGGTGACGGCGCTGGGGATCGCCTCGAAGACGATCGCGAAGCAGCCGGCGTCCTGCAGCGCGAGCGCCTCCGCGGCGATCCGGGCGGCGGCCCGGGCGTTGCGCCCCTGCGCCTTCCAGCCCCCGAGCGCGGTCGAGGTCTGGGGGGTGAGGCCGACGTGGCCCATCACCGGGATGCCGGCCCCGACGATCGCCCGCGCGCGGCTCGCGGGGGCCTCGCCGCCGCCCTCGAGCTTGACGACCTCACAGCCGCCGTCCTTGACCATCCGCATCGCGGTCCCGATCGCCTGCTCGTCGGAGATCTCATACGAGCCGAACGGCAGGTCCCCGACCAGCAGCGGCGTGGTCAGGCCGCGGCTGACCGCGCGCGTCAGCACCAGCATGTCGGTCAGCTCGACCGGGGTGGTGGCGGTGTAGCCGAGTACCGTGGTGGCGGCCGAGTCGCCCACCAGCACCAGGTCCACGCCCGCGGCCTCGGCCGCCCGCGCGCTCGGGTAGTCGTAGGCGGTCACCATCACGATCGGTTCTCCGAGGCGCTTCTTCTCGGCCAGCAGCGGCAGCGTCATCGGCAGCCGCACCGGGTCGGCGGGGGTTCGGATTGCGGGGTGGCTTGACATGGGGGACTCCTGTCCGGACGCTGGTTGACGCCGCCTCAGGGAACGGCGGTCGCCACCTCGTCCTTGTGGATTGACTGGCGGGCCCTGGGGCCCACGATCTCGTTGTCGATCAGGCGTACAGCGCCCGCGCGGGCGGCCACCAGCAGCAGGCCGTCCGCGTCGAGCTCGGTGAGAGGGGTGAAGCTGTCCGGGTCCACGAGCGCCACGTACTCGACCTCGAGCCCGTGGGCGGCGAGCACCTCGCCGGCGCAGCCGGTGAGCACCGCGGCGGAGCGCTCCCCGGCCGCCGCCCGCTCGCGGGCGGCCCCCAGCGCGCGCGGGATCCCGAGCGCCCGGCGGCGCTCGTCGGCGCTCAGCAGCAGGTTGCGGCTCGACAGCGCCAGCCCGTCCGGCTCGCGGACCGTAGGGACGGCCGCGATCCGCACCGCCAGGTTCAGGTCGGCGACCAGCCGGCGGATCACGAGCAGCTGCTGGGCGTCCTTCTGGCCGAAGTAGGCGACGTCGGGGAGCGTCATGCAGAGCAGCTTCGTGACCACCGTTGCCACACCTCGGAAGTGCCCCGCTCCCCGGCTGGCACCCTCCAGCGGCTCGCTCACCCCGGCGACCTCGACGGTGGTTGCGAAGCCCTCGGGGTAGACCTCCCCGGGGGCCGGCGCGAACAGCACGTCGGCACCCGCTTCGGCCGCCAGGCCCGCGTCGCGCCGCTCGTCCCGGGGGTAACGGTCGAGGTCGGAGAGCTCGTTGAACTGGGAGGGGTTGACGAACAGCGTCACGACCACCAGGTCGCACTCCTCCCGCGCCCGGGCGAGCAGCGCGAGGTGTCCGTCGTGGAGGGCTCCCATCGTCGGCACGAGCCCGATCGAGAGGCCTCCCGCGCGCGCCGGGGCGAGCGCCGTCCGCAGCTCGGCAACGGTTCGCAGCGTCCTCATCGCGGGACGCCCGCTGCTGCAGTGATGGTGCTCATCGGCTTCGGTCCAGTTCCTTGGGGGGATACCGGCTTACTTGGTCTTGCCAGGATCCTGCGTGACGCCCTTCGAGGTCCACCCCGGAGGAGCTCCGGTGGCCGCCTCGAAGGGGATGATACCCGCGTTCGTTGCGTTCGCAACCGGGTTCCGGAGGGCCACCGGGGGCGGCCTCCGGGGCGGCCTCGCGAGCGGCTACCAGGCGTCGATGTTGGGGCGCTTCTTGCCGGGGCGCTGCGACCACGACGGGGAACGCTCGTCGAACAGGGTCGCGATCCAGCGCCGCGAGTCGGCCGGGTCGATCACGTCGTCGATCTCCCCGTAGGCGGCCATGTTCAGGCCCCGGCCACGCTCGTAGGCGGCTGCCACCAGCTCGTCGAACAGGCGCTCCCGCTCCTGTGGGTCCGCGATCGCCTCGAGCTCGCGGCGCATGCCCAGGCGGACCGCCCCCTCGAGACCCATCGCCCCGAACTCCGAGGTCGGCCATCCGACGGTGAACAGCGGCGCCTTGAAGCCTCCGGCGGCCATCGCCTGGGCTCCGAGGCCGTAGCCCTTGCGCAGCACGATCGTGCCGACCGGAACCGACACGTTCGCCCCGGTGACGAACATGCGCGCGAAGTGGCGCACCGTGGCCGTCCGCTCGGCGGCCGGGCCGACCATGAAGCCCGGCGTGTCGCACAGCAGCAACACGGGCAGCTCGAAGCCGTCGCAGAGCTGCATGAAACGGGCGGCCTTGTCCGCCGCCTCGGCGTCGATCGCCCCGCCGAGGTGGGAGGCGTCGTTGGCGATCACCCCCAGCGGGCGCCCGCCCAGGCGGGCCAGAGCGGTCACCATCCCCGGTCCCCAGCCGTGGCGCAGCTCGAGCACCGAGCCCTGGTCGAACAGCTCCTCGATCACGTTCCGCACCTCGAAGCGGCGCTTGCGCTGCTCGGGCACCAGCTCGCGCAGGCGCTCGGGGTCGGACAGCGGGCCCGGCTCGGAGGGGCCGAAGAAGTAGGACAGGTAGCGCCTGGCGAGCGCCACCGCCTCGCGTTCGTCTGCGGCCCGCAGGTCCACCACGCCGTTTCCGTACTGGACGTCGATCGGCCCGACCTCCTCCGGACGGTGGACCCCGAGGCCGCCTCCCTCGATCATCGCCGGGCCCCCCATCCCGATGCTCGAGTCCTCGGTCGCGATCACCACGTCGCAGCACCCGAGCAGGGCGGCGTTGCCGGCGAAGCAGTAGCCCGCCGCCACCCCCACCAGCGGCACCAGGCCGCTGAGCGACGCGAACAGGGCGAAGGCGCGGCAGTCGAGACCGGCCACGATCGGCATGTCCACGTCCCCCGGCCGGCCCCCGCCGCCCTCGGCGAACAGCACGACCGGCAGCCGCCCGCGCTCGGCCAGCTCGAACAGGCGGTCCTTCTTGGCGTGGTTGCGCATCCCCTGGGTGCCCGCCAGGACCGTGTAGTCGTAGGACATCACCACGCAGCGGTGGCCGTCCACCTCGCCGACACCACCCACGAGGCCGTCGGCGGGGGTGCGCTCGATCAGCTCCTCGCGGCTGCGCCGGCGCTCCTGGGCGGCGAACAGCAGTGGCCCGTACTCGACGAAGGTGCCCTCGTCGATCAGCTCGCCGAGGTTCTCCCGCGCCGTGCGCCGCCCGTGCTCGTGGCGCCGTGCGACCGCGTCCGGGCGCGCCGGG
>DATJOU010000026.1:0-3990 GCA_035506775.1 Solirubrobacteraceae bacterium
ACCGCGGGCACGCTCGCAGTGACCACGGGCGTCGGTCACCCTCACCATCACCGAGTGGGACGCTCCTCCCGGGGTGGGAACGCGGGTCTCGGGACGCACCTCGGCGAGGACCACGGCGCCACCGCCGGGGACCTCGAGCTGGGAGCGGTGCCGCTCGCCGATCCGCAGCCGCTCGCTGAACCCGAACGCCCCCTCCAGCCAGGCAACCGCCAGCGGGACGTCGGAGACCGTCAACACGGGGATCGTGACGGCCGTCGGGATCGAGCGGTTGCTCTTGATCCACGCGATGGTACCGGCGGCCACCGTCCCGCACACCGGCCCGGCGGCCCACACCGGTACGGTGGCGCGCGATGGCCGTGGAGCACCTCTTCGCCGGGATCCCGGTGTCCGACCTCGACGTCTCGGTCGAGTTCTACGAACGCGTCTTCGGCCGCCCGCCGGACCTCGTCCCGAACGACCGGGAGGCGGCCTGGCGGGTGACCGACAGCGCCTGGGTGTGCCTGTACGGGGGCGTCGCGAACGCGGCCTCGGCACCGCACACGCTGCTGGTGGACGACCTCGACGGGTTCCTCGGCGGCGTTGCCGAGCGGGGCATCCTCGCGGGGCCCGTCGAGGCGGTCGCGCCGTCGGTGCGCCAGAGCGTGATCGCCGACCCCGACGGCAACCGCCTCAAAGTGGGACAGGTGCAGGCGGAGCCCGCCGGGGAACGGTCCGGCCGCCGGGACGGCTGAGGCTAGGCGGCCCTCACCTCACAGCCGGATCTCGACGCGTTCTTCGAACTTGAGAATGTCTTCGGCCGTCAGGCTCGCGTGCAGTCGTTCCTGTTTGGTCGTCACCGGGTTGGTGAAGAACACTTCGAGGTTCTGTTCGGCTTTGCCGGCCCCGAAGGCGGTCACGGCCTTTTTGCTCATCGCGTCGACGGTCTTGCCGCTCGTCACCCCGGAGGCGGAGTCGAACACCAGGAAGGTGGCGCCTTCGCTGCCACACGTGAATTCGGCGTTCGGGAACAGCGTCAGTTCGCTCCACACTTCACCTTCCAGCGGTTCCCCGCCGCCGTGGCCGTGTTCGCCGTGGTCCACGAGCCGGTCGAACACCGGCCACACGATCGTGCCGGGAGCCTGGCCGGCCGTTTCGCACGGTTCTTCGCTGATCCCCCGGCTGCAGCCCGTGAAGGTGATCTGCATCGAGGCTTCCTTGGAGCTCGTGATCTGCCCGCTGGAGGTGTGCTTCAGGCAGGTGATCGTGCCCCCTTCACCCCCCACCACGAGCGTCGTGCCTTTCCCCTTGGCGGTCAGTTTGGGATTCGCTTCCGGTGGCCCCGGTTCCCAGTTCCACCTGTTGGCTTCACCACCGGCTTCCTGTTCCTCGATGGTGGCCCTTTTGGTGCACCCCTTGTCGAGATAGTGGCCTTTGAAGACCCTCCCCACCCGCGACTGTTTCACACACGAGCCGTATTCGCCCGCCTGGGCCGCCGAGGCCATCACCGCGACCAGCACCAGTGCCGCTGCGAGGCCGAGACCCGCGGTCTTGATCGATCCCATCCGTGCCCCCCAATCTCGTCTCTGTCCGCCGGCGTCACCGTGGCCACCCGGCGGGGGCCGTGGGCAGCATCGCACAGCGCCGGGGCCACCGTCAATCCTGGCGCAGAGCCGGGTCCTCAGCGCAGCAGCCGGGAGAGCCTGCGGTCCTTCAGCACCCGTCCGTCGGTCTGGCAGCGGGGGCAGTAGGCGATCACGTAGTCCTCGAAGTGGACCGACTTCAGCGTCGAGGCGCACCGCGGGCAGGGCTCACCCTCGTGGCGGTGGATGATGAGCGGCATCGGCAGCTTGTCGGGGATCGGCAGCGCCAGCACCGACTCGTAGTGGGCGATCGCGCCGGCGAGCGTCTCGGGGATCTGCTCCTGCAAGCGCCCCAGCTCCTCGTCGTCGAGATCCGAGCCCCGCTTGTAGGGGGACAGCTCCGAGCGCCACAGGATCTCGTCCACCCACGAGCGTCCGATCCCGGCGATCACGTGCTGGTCGCGCAGCAGGGCGTGGAGCGGCCGGGGCGCGTCCAGCAGCTCCCCCAGCGGGGGCGGGTCGGGCCACGCCTCGGGACCCAGCGACTCCAGCGCCTCCTCGGAGCCGAGCTGATCGGCCCCCATCAGCTTGACCCAGGCCGCCTGCCTGGAGCCGAACTCGCGCAGGCGAAGCTCGCGCCCGCTCTCCAGCCCGAGCAGCATCCGCGAGGTGCGGTCGCGGGGACCGGCGGGCTTGTCGTAGAGCTGCAGCCGCCCGGCGGACATGAGATGCGCCAGCAGCCCCAGTCCGCCCTCGGTTTCGAGGATCAGGTGCTTGCCCCGCCGGCGCACGGTCGCCACGCGGTCGCCCACCAGCTCCTCGATCGGAGGGTCGAAGCTGCGCAGCGCGTTGATGCCGGGGACCTTGGCGTAGGCGATCCGCTCCCCGGCGATCGCGCGGTCCAGCAGGCGGGCGGTGACCTCTACCTCGGGGAGCTCCGGCATCGCCCCACCATCCTAGGAGCGCCGGCACCGCCCGCCCGGCGCCCGTGATCTCGGCGCTGTGTGGCTAGTGGGCGTGGATCGGCGGGCCTTCGTAGCGCACGCCTTCGGGACTCGTCCAGCGCACCCGCCACAGGGTCCCGGCCGTCCCGGAGCTGAGCGTCCAGTAGCCGGCCGAGTTGGTGTGGACGGTCCGCAGGGTGCGGTAGCGGGAGGATCCCTTGCGGCGCACGAGCACGGTGACGGTCGTGGCTTTGCCGGCCGGGCGCACGAGCCCCCACAACGAGTACCCGTGGTGGCGCTTGCTGACCACCAGCGGGACCGGCCACGCGTAGTAGAGCGGCTTCGGCTTCCCGTTGGTGTACTCCAGACCCGTCTGGAATCCGGTCGTGCCTCCGTTGACGCTGGCCCCGGGCGCCCCCCCGACGGGGTCGTCCACGAGCAGGTACTGCGAGAAGGCCGCCACACGCCCGTTGTTCCAGGCGATCTGTTCGGCCATCGCGTCGTATTCGGCCTGCACCGAGACGGGCAGGCCGAGCTGCTTGTTGGGGTAGCTCTGGACGCCGAACTCGGTCAGGTAGATCGGCACCCCGGCCGGAATCGCGTGTGCCCGGGCGGCGAGGTTGAGCGCGTTCGAGAGCCGCGACAGCACCCCGATCGTGACGTTGTCGGAACCCGGGGTCTTGTAGCTCGGCGCCACGGCGATCGTGTAGGCGTGGTGGGCGTAGCCGGTCATCTGCAGCGGGCTGCACCCGCCGACCTTGCGGTAGTGGGAGTTCAGGCACAGGGCTTCGCGCAGGAACTGCAGCGGTGCCACGTCGTGGAGCAGGGCTTTGGCTTTTTCGCGCTTCAGCAGGCTCTTGACCGAGTCGTATCCGGTGGGGGCCGTTTCGCCGAACAGCACCCGGGGGTGGGTCAGGCCCGCTTCCTGCAGGCCCTGGTAGCCGGCCTGGTAGAGGCCCCGGTAGATCCGGGGCGAGGCCGGGCTGCCGTTGGAGTTGAACTGGGGTTGCAGGAAGGCGGGGTGGTTGGGCTCGCTCCAGATCGCGTAGGTGGTCACCTCCGAGCCGAAGTGGCGGGCCACGGCGGTCATGAATTCCCGGAAGTCCTGGCTGTCGGGCCGGGTGATGTAGGGCGCCTTCAGGTTCGAGGTCGCCCACCGCGGGACCGGCGAGGTCACCGTCAGCAGCACCTGCCACCCGAGCCGCTTGGCTTCCGCGAGGATCGGGTCGAATTCGCTCCAGTTGTAGTTGGCGGGGTCGGTGGCGTTGAAGCTCGGACGTGAGGCGCTGGCGGCGTCCGGTGCCACCCTCCCCCAGTAGAGCTCCACCCGCAGCGCCCGCACCCCGAGGTGGCGCATCTGTTCGAAGGCCTTCGCGCGCGTGGAGGGGTTCAGCAGCGCGGTGGATGCCTCGAAGTACACCGTCTCGCCGTGGGAGGCCCCGGCGGGCGCCGCCGGGGCGAGTGCGAACAGCGCTGCGAGCAGGAGT
>DATJOU010000027.1:0-5569 GCA_035506775.1 Solirubrobacteraceae bacterium
GACTCCACCTTGAAGGCACACACGAGCCCGCCGGGGAGGGTCACCGCGCCCGCGTTCTCCCCGGGGCCGAGGGCGACGTGATCGCCCTCCGTGGGAAGGGTCCGCAGGAGCAGCTTGGAGTGCTTGTAGGCGCAGTGCTCGCTCCACATCAGCGAGTACACGGCCAGCTCGACCTGGTTGGGTGGGCGGCCCTGCTTCTCGCACACCAGCTCGTACTCGGCGGCGGTGAGCCCGAGTGCGATCGCGTCCTGCAGGGTGGGAACCCCCGCCGGTGCGCGCAGGGCGGTCCCCTCAGGCAACCGCGCCCTCCCGGGCCAGGCGGATCGACTCGAAGATCCGCAGGCCGTCGGTCGAGCCACCTGCGAGCTCGTCAACCGCATGCTCGGGGTGGGGCATCAGGCCGAACACGTTGCCGGCCTCGTTGCACACCCCGGCGATGTCGGCGACCGAGCCGTTGAAGTTGTGGCCGGGGGAGTACCGGAGCAGCACCTGGCGATTGTGCTCGAGCTGCTCCAGCGTGAGGGGGTCGGCGTAGTAGCGCCCCCACGAGTGCTTGGCGGGGATGCTGAGACGCTGACCCTCGTGGAGCCCATGGGTGAACGGCGACCCGGAACGGACCACCTCCAGGGACACCTGGCGCGAGGTGAAGCGACGGTTGGCGTTGACCAGCAGGGCCCCCGGGAGCAGGTGGGCCTCACACAGCACCTGAAACCCGTTGCAGATGCCGAGCACGAGACCTCCGGCCGAGGCGAACTCGATCACGGCGTCCATCGCCGGGGAGAAGCGGGCGATGGCTCCGGCCCGCAGGTAGTCGCCGTAGGAGAAGCCGCCGGGGACCACGACGGCGTCCGCCCCACGGAGGTCGCGGTCGCCGTGCCACACCAGCTCCGCCTCGCCGACGAGGCCGGCGGCGTGTACGGCGTCCCGGTCGTCGCAGGAGCCGGGGAACTGGATGACGGCGAACTTCACCAGGGGCTTCAGGCGGGAGCGTCCAGGAGCTGGACCTCGTAGTCCTCGACGAGCGGGTTGGCGAGCAGCTTCTCGCACATCGGTCCCAGCTGGTCGGGGTCGGCCACGTCGAGCTCGATCAGACGACCGACGTGGACGTTGGCCGCGCCGGCGAACCCGAGTGCCGGGAGGGCGCGCTCGACGGCCTCCCCCTGAGGGTCGAGGATGCCGGCCTTGGGCCTGACCAGGACCCGGGCCCTCAAGCGGGGGCGCTCCTGCGCAGCCACGCCTCGAAGGGCTCGCCCGTGATCCGTTCGTAGGCCTCGACGTAGCGGTCACGGGTTCCGGCCACGACGTCGTCGGGGATCGGGGGTGCGGGGGGCTTCTTGTCCCAGCCCTGCCCGGAGGCCCAGTCGCGGACGTACTGCTTGTCGAAGCTCGGCTGGCCCCGGCCGACCTCGTAGTCCTCGGCGGGCCAGTAGCGGGAGGAGTCCGGCGTCAGGACCTCGTCGCCGACGACCAGCTCTCCGGCCTCGTCCAGTCCGAACTCGAACTTGGTGTCGGCCAGGATCACGCCACCCTCGCGGGCGTGATCGGCGGCGAACGAGTACAGCTCCACGGCCAGGTCGGCCACCCTGCGCATCAGCTGGCGGTCGCCCACCAGCTCGGCGGCCCCGTCGAAGTCGATCGCCTCGTCGTGTCCCTCCGTGGCCTTCGTGGAGGGGGTGAAGATCGGCTCCGGGAGCTGCTCGGACTCGCGTAGGCCGTCGGGGAGCCTGATCCCCGAAACCGAGCCGGTGGCCTGGTAGTCCTTCCAGCCCGAGCCGGTGATGTAGCCGCGGACCACGCACTCGACCGGGAGCATCCGCAGCTCCCGCACCACGAGCGCGCGGCCCCGCTCGGAGTCGGGGACGTCCTCGGTGGCTGAGATCAGGTGGTTGGGGACGATGTGGCGGGTCTTGTCGAACCAGAACACCGACAACCCGGCGAGGACCTTGCCCTTGTCGGGGATCGGGGTGGGGTGGACCGCGTCGTAGGTGGAGATGCGGTCGCTGGCGACCATCAGCAGCCGCGGAGAGCCGTCCTCACCCGGACCCAGCGCGTACATCTCGCGGACCTTCCCGCTGGCGACTAGGGGCAGGTCGGCGAGGGCGCTCACGTAAGGCGATGCTACCAGCGAACCCGGGGGTGGGATCAGGCGATCAGGTCCAGGCGGGCGAGGATCTCCTCGCCGTGGCGGAGGTACTCGGAGGCGTCGAAGATCGCGTCCAGGTCCAGCCCCTGGGTGCGGTTGTCGGCGGCGAGCAGCTCCCGCAGCGGGACCCCCTCGTCCCAGGCCCGCTGGGCCAGCTCCTGGACAAGCCTGTAGGCGTCGTCGCGGGTGCTCCCGCGCTCCACGAGCGCGAGCAGGACGCGCTGGGAGAACAGGGCGCCGTGGGTCAGCTCGAGGTTCGAGCGCATCCGGGCGGGGTCCACCTCCATGCCCTTCACGAGCGCGATCATGCGGTGCTGGAGGTAGTCGATCAGGATCGTGGAGTCGGGGAGGATGACCCGCTCCACCGAGGAATGGGAGATGTCCCGCTCGTGCCACAGGGCGACGCTCTCGAGTGCCGCCACGGCGTTGCCCCGCAGGACCCGAGCCAGGCCGACGATCTGCTCGCTCTTGATCGGGTTGCGCTTGTGGGGCATCGCGGAGGACCCCTTCTGACCGGCGCGGAAGGGCTCCTGGACCTCGCGGACCTCGGTTCGCTGGAGGTGGCGGATCTCGGTGGCGAGCCGCTCCAGGCCCGTTCCCGCGAGGGCGATGGTGCTCACCAGCTCGGCGTGGCGATCACGGGGGACGACCTGCGTGGAGACCTCCTCGCAGGCCAGGTGGAGGTGGCTCAGGACGCGGGACTCGTACCCCGGGCTGGTGGCGGAGTAGGTCCCCACGGCACCGGAGACGGCTCCCACGGTGACCTGCTTGAAGGCCCGTTCCAGGCGGCCGGCGTTGCGGTGGGCCTCGAAGGCGAAGCCGGCGAGCTTGATGCCGAAGCTGGTGGGCTCGGCGTGGATCCCGTGCGTGCGGCCGACGGTGATGGTGTCGGCGTGCTCGCGGGCCCGAGCCGCGAGCACCTCCACCAGCTCCTTCGCGCCCGCGACGATGATCTCCCCGGCCGCCTTCAGCTGGAGGGCGAGACCGGTGTCGAGGACGTCCGAGGAGGTGAGGCCGAAGTGGATCCAGCGCCCCGCCTCCCCCGCGGAGGCGGACAGGACGTCCACGAAGGCGGCCACGTCGTGGTCGGTCACCCGCTCGCGCTCATCGACATCCTCCACGGTGAACGTGGCCTTGCGGACCGCCGCCAGCTCCTCCTCGGTGGGCCCGTCCTCGCCCAGCAGGAAGGGGAGCTGTTCGGCTGCCTCGACCTCGACCCGCCGCCAGGCGTCCATCCGTGCCTGGTCGGTCCACAGGCGGCCGAGCTCGGGCCGCGTGTAGCGGGCGATCATGCTTGGAGGATCTGGGCGGCGAGGATGGCGGCGTTGCGTGGGTTGTCGAGACCCACACACGCGACCGGCACCCCCGGAGGCATCTGCACGATCGACAGGATCGCATCCAGACCGCCTGCGGCCGTGAGGCGCCCCGAGAGGGGAACCCCGATGACGGGCAGGTCGGTGTGGGCGGCGACGGCTCCCGGGAGGGCCGCCGAGATGCCGGCTCCGGCGATGATCACCCGCAGCCCCCGCATGCGCGCGTTCTTGGCGTATTCGGCGACCATGTCCGGTTCGCGGTGGGCGGACATGACGCGGACCTCGTGGAGGATGCCCCGCTCTTTGAGCTCGGCGGCGGCCTTCTCCATCGTTTCGAGGTCGCTCTTGGAGCCCATCACGATGCCCACCCGGGGGGCGTCCACGTCGAGCCCCTCGAGCTCGGCCTCGACCTCTGACTCCTCCAAGGGCTCAGGGACCAGCGATATGCCCGGTGCGCCCGACGGACGGGGATCGGCTGGACGGTCGTCGCCCTCGCCACGGGGATCCCCGGTGCCCCCGGCGGGTCCGTCGGCCTCGAGGCTGGTCATGTGGTCGGTTGTGCGGGTGAGGCGGAGACGGAGAGGACGTTACAACGAGGAGATGAAGTCATCAATCGGGATGGCCGCGAGGGTCTCGTAACGGGCGGTCCCACGGGAGCCGAGCTCGAGGGAGATCCTCGCCATCGCGCCCTCGTCGGGGGCCTCCACGACCGAGATGAAGTCGATGTGGCCAAGGGTGGCCCACTGCGCCTTCACGTTCGCCCCGAGCTGTTCGACCTCGTTGTTGACCTCCTTGATCCGCTCGGGGTTGTTCTTGACCGTCTGAACCCCCTCGGGTGTGAGGGTCGTGAGCATGATGTAGGTCGGCAACGCGTGGCTCCTCTCCGGGGGTTGGTGGCACGTGCATCGCGCAAGGCGCCCCGCGGTTCTATCGGATCGGGGCCGTGAGCGCGAACCCGACCCCCCGTGGGAGGGTCGGGTGGCACACCTATATTGCCCGCATGTCCAAGCTCAGGCCCAAATTCACCTACGCCAACGTCGCCGCCACACTTGCCCTCGTGCTCTCGATGAGCGGGGGAGCACTCGCGGCGGGCCACTACCTGATCAACTCCAAGAAGCAGATCAACCCCAAGGTGCTCAACGCCCTCGAGGGGGCGAAGGGGCCCAGGGGAGCCACGGGTGCGGCCGGCGCCACCGGCTCGGCGGGCGCCACAGGAGCGACCGGTCTCGAAGGGAAACGGGGACAGGACGGGCCGAAAGGGACCGGGGGCCTGACAGGGGAATCTGGCGGCACCGGGCCTGCGGGGGCGACCGGAACGACGGGGCTCCAGGGCGCGACCGGGCCCACAGGGGCAACCGGCGAAACGGGGTCCGAAGGTAAAGCCGGTGGAGAAGGCAAACGGGGGTCAACGGGAGAACAGGGCGCAACCGGCGAACGCGGACCCACCGGATTGACGGGAGCAAGTGGGGAAAACGGAGACGCCCTCGCCTATGCCCACGTGAGCGAGGAAGGGGACCTCTCGGAGGCCAAGAACGTCGGGACCGTGACCGAACACAGCGCTGGTGTGTTCTGCCTATCGGGGATCGTAGGGGCCATTCACAACGTCGAGGCCACGATCGACGCCAACGAAACCGAATCGTTCGAAGACTCCCTCATCCGTGCGGCGACGGGGCACGCCGGCAAACTCTGCCCGGAAGGGACCCAGGTGACGGTCGAGACGTCCGTTGCGTCCGAAGTGACGAACGGAAGCCTCGAAGAGGAAGAAGTCGCCCAGGGCTTCTTTGTGACGATCAACTGATCGTCACGCGACCCGGGCCGCTGAGTTAAATGCAGCCGCCGGCCCCGGGAAGGGCCGGCCGCTGTGTGAATGGATGGTTAGCTGTTTCCGCTCGTTTGGACCGCTACGAGCGAGGCGTCCTCCGCCGTGATCGTGGCGTTCGCGCCGGCCACCGTGGTGGCGCACGCGAGCGATACCGAGCTTTCTTCCGTACTAGTCACGGCGAGATTCAGTGGGATCTCAGCAAAGGCATTCTTAGAGCCAAGACTGCTTTCGATGGTCGAGGACAGCCACTGGGCCGACGTGGCATTTGTGCCGGTTCCAGAGTGTGGTTCG
>DATJOU010000028.1:0-10658 GCA_035506775.1 Solirubrobacteraceae bacterium
CTTCATCCGCGCCAGCGTGAACGCCACCGCCTGGTTCTCGATGATCTTGCGGCCGAACTGCTCACGCTCCTTGGCGTACTCCAACGAGTACTCATACGCCGCCCTGGCGATCCCCAGCGCCTGCGCACCCACCGTCGGGCGCGAAGCCTCGAAGGTCTGCATCGCCGCCTGCGAACTGCTGCGCTTGCCTTCGCGGACGCGGGCGATGCGCTCGTCCAACCGCTCCTTGCCGCCGAGCACGTAGCCGACCGGGATGCGGCAGTCGTCGAGGAACACGTCGGCGGTGTGGGACGCGCGCAGGCCGTGCTTGGAGACCTTGGTCCCCTGGGAGATGCCCTCGGCTTCGCTCATCGGCACCACGAAGGCCGCGTGACCACGGGAGCCGAGCTCCGGGTCGACGGTGGCGATCACCACGTGCACGTCGGAGATGCCCCCGTTGGTGGCCCACGCCTTCTGGCCGTTGAGCACCCACTCGCCGGCCGCCTCGTCGAAGCGGGCCCGGGTGCGCACGGCGGACACGTCCGAGCCCGCGTTGGGCTCCGACGAGCAGAAGGCCGCGACCTTCACGTCCTCGGGGGTACCGAAGCAGCGCGGGATCCACTCGCCGATCTGCTCGGGCGTCCCCTGCCCGAAGATCGAGGCCACGGCCAGGCCCGTGCCCATGATCGACATGCCGATCCCGGCGTCGCCCCAGAACAGCTCCTCGTTGACGATCGGCAGCGTCAACCCGGTCGGGTCGGCGAAGAACTGGGCCAGCCCTTCGAAGCTGTAGAGCCCGATCTTGGCCGCCTCCTCGATGATCGGCCAGGGCGTCTGCTCCTGCTCGTCCCACTCGTGGGCCGCCGGACGAACCACGTCGGCGGCGAAGCCGTGGACCCAATCGCGGATGTCCTTCTGATCCTGGGTCAGCTCGAGCGAGAAGACGCCGCCCTCGGCGCCGGGGACCGCGTCCTCGGTGAGCGGCTCGGGGGCGGGCACGTCGGGATCAGGGGTAAGCGTGGACGTCGACATCGGGCACTCCTTGCGTTAGCGGGCCTAAGGACAGGATATCGGCTGGTGTCAACCTCACGGACAAGATGGCCCTCTCTGTCAACTACCCCGCTAACGCGTCTGCCACGCCTCCTCGCGACGCGTGAGGGCGACCACGTCCTTCGGCAGCCGGCCCTCGGCGACATCGGCGACCGTGACCCGCTCGAGCACTTTTCGCAGGTTGGCACGCAACGCGATCCACACATCCCGCAGCGCCTCGGCGGAGCCGATGTACTCGATCTCTTCGGGGCGCTGGCCGCGGATGCCCACCAGCGGGCCCTCCACGGCCCGGATCACCTGCGCGAGGTTGACCTCGCCGGCGGGTTTGGCCAGCCAGTAGCCGCCCTCCGGCCCCCGCTGGCTGCGGACCACCCCCGCCGAGCGCAGCTGGGTGAGGATGTTCTCCAGGAACGACACCGGGATGTTCTGGGCGGTGGCGATGTCGTCCACCTTGCGGGGGGCTTCCTGGGAGCTGTCGGCAAGCTCGATCACGGCCCGAACTGCGTAGTCGGCCTTGGCGGTCACGTGCATCCCCCTGATTGTCACGCATGCAGCGGCCGAGGGCCGCACGGCCGACGAATTAGGGTGCCCTAACTCCTGTGGTACCGTGGCCTCGCCCATCCCGACCTTGGAGATCGGATTTGAAGCCGGACCGCCCCCAAAGCCAGGCCCGAACCGCCGCTCGCCCCTGGTTTCGATCGCGGCTCCCGGCGGCGATCGTGGGGGCCCTGTGCCTCGGGGCTGCGATAAGCGGCTGCGGCTCCGGCGGCGGGGCGGGCGGGGCACAAGCGCTGACGATCTACAACGGCCAGCACGAACAGACCACGGCCGCGCTCGTGAAGGCGTTCGAAGCGAAGACCGGGATCAAGGCCGCCGTGCGCAGCGACGACGAGGCGGTGCTCGCCAACCAGATCATCCAGGAGGGCTCCAAGTCCCCCGCCGACGTCTTCTACACCGAGAACACGCCGCCGCTGGAAGCGCTGCGCGAGCACGGGCTGCTGGCTGCCGCCGCGCCGGCCGCGCTGAGCTCGATCCCGGCGCGCTACAACTCGGCACAGGGCGTCTGGGTGGGTGTATCCGGGCGGGTGTCGGTGCTCGTCTACAACACCTCAGAGCTGAAGCAGTCGCAGCTGCCGAACTCGATCCTCGAACTCGCCGACCCCCGCTTCAAGGGCAAGCTCGCCTTCGCTCCCTCCGAGACGGACTTCCAGCCGCTGATCACCTCGATCGTCAAGTTCAGGGGCAGGGCGGCCGCGGAAGCGTGGCTGAAGGGCCTCAAGGAAAACGGGCGCCAGCTGCCGGACAACGAGACGATCACCTCGGAGGTCAACTCGGGACAGAGCGCGCTCGGCCCGATCAACCACTACTACTGGTACCGCCTGCGCCGGGAGGAAGGAGGACACATGTCCTCCGCGCTGCACTACTACGCGCCCAAAGACCCGGGCTACCTCGTCAACGTCTCGGGTGCGGCGGTGCTGAAGTCGAGCCGCCACCAGGCGGCGGCCCAGCGCTTCCTCGAATTCCTGGTGAGCCGGGAAGGCCAGGAAGTGCTGGCCCACAGCGACAGCTACGAGTACCCGCTGCGGCCCGGGGTGGCGGCACCGGAAGGCCTGCGCCCGTTCTCCGAGCTGCAGCCCGCGTCCCTGACCCCCGCCGAACTCGGCGATGGCAGCGAAGCCCTCGCGCTCGAGCAGAAGGTGGGACTTCTGTAGGTAGGCGGACGTGAACGCGACCGCGACCGAGTCCCGCCAGCCGAGCCTCGCCCGCGCGTGGTCGGCGCGTGGCCGCTGGCCGCTGGCGACGCTCGCCGGTGCGCTGCTCGCCGGCGGGCTGGTGCTGCTGCCGCTCGTCTTCCTGGTTGTGGAAGCGCTCCACCCCGGCCTCGGCGAGGTGCGGCGGCTGCTGCTGCGCCACACGGTGGCGGTGCTGTTGTGGAACACGGCCCGGCTGGCGGTGGCGTGCACGCTGTTGTGCGCCGTGATCGGGGTGGCGGCGGCGTGGTGCGTGGAGCGCACCTCCCTTCCGGCGCGGAGGCTGTGGGCGGTGCTGCTGGTGCTCCCGCTCGGGATCCCCGACTTCGTGATCGCCTTCGGCTGGGTCTCGGTCGCCCCCGGCCTGCGCGGCTACCCGGCCGCGGTGATGATCATGACGGTGTCGCTGTACCCGCTCGTGTACGTGCCCGTGGCGAGCTCGCTGCGCCACCTCGACGGGACCCTCGAGGAGGCTGCAAGGAGCCTCGGGATGGGACCGTGGCGCACGTTCGCGAGGGTCACGCTGCGCCAGCTTCGCCCGGCGCTCCTCGGGGGCTGCCTGCTCGTCGCGCTGGCCCTGCTGGCGGAGTACGGCGCCTTTGAAATCGTCGAGTTCCGCACCTTCACGGTGGCGATCTTCACCCAGTTCCAGCTCGGCTTCGACACCGCGGCGGCGTGCGTGCTGTCGCTGGTGCTGGTGCTGATCAGCGTGGTGGTGCTGTGGGGCGAGCTGGCCCTCAGCGGACCCTCCGAGGCGCGCCGCAGCACCCGTGGGCCGCTCAGGCCGGCCCCGCGGGTGCGGCTCGGACGGTTGACCGCGCTGCCGCTGGTCGGCCTGTCGGCGGTCGTGGCGCTCGCCCTGGGAGTACCCGGGGGAGCGCTCGTGTACTGGCTGATACAGGGCGGCTCGAGCACGCTGCCGGCCACCTCGGTCGGCTCCGCGATCGGCCATACCGCCGCCTACAGCGCGGCCGCGGCGGCGCTGGCGACGGCTCTCGCGGTGCCGGTCGTGATGCTGGTGGCGCGCCACCGCAACCGCTTCACGGTGCTCCTGGAGCGACTCAGCTACCTGCCGATGGCGCTGCCTGGCGTGGTGGTGGCGCTGGGGCTCGTGTCGTTCACGATCAACCACGCCTTCGCCCTCTACCAGAGCACGCTCGAGCTGGTGGTCGCGTACGCGATCCTGTTCCTGCCGCTGGCGGTGGTCGGCGTGCGCTCGGCGATCGGGGCCGCGCCGGAGCGCCTGGAGGAGGTGGGACGCTCGCTCGGGGCGGGGCGGGCGCAGGTGTGGCGACGGGTCACGCTGCCGCTGATCGCGCCCGGCCTGGCGGTGGCCTTCGCCCTGGTGTTCATATCCTCGGCGACAGAGTTGACGGCCACCCTGCTGCTGCGCCCCACCGGTGTGAACACGCTCGCCACCCGCTTCTGGGCTTACACCTCCGAATTGTCCTACGGCTCGGCGGCGCCGTACGCGGCCATGATGGTGGCGGTGTCGGCCGTGCCCGCCTATCTGATCAGCCGCCGAGTCGGCCGGGGGGCGCCGGGGGAGACACGACGATGAGCCAGCTGCGGGTCCACGACCTGTGGAAGAGCTACGACGGGCGCCCCGTGCTGCGGGGGTTGGACCTGGTGGTCGAGCCGGGTGCCCTGACGGCCGTGCTCGGGCCCTCCGGGTGCGGCAAGACGACCTTGCTGCGTGTGATCGCCGGCTTCGAGCGGGCCGAGCAGGGAGAGGTGGTGCTCGGGGGCACGACGCTCGAGGACGAGCACGTCAACCTCGCACCGGAGAAGCGGGGGATCGGATACGTCCCCCAGGAGGGGGCCCTGTTCCCCCATCTGAGCGTGGAGGGCAACGTCGGCTTCGGCCTCTCGCGCCGTGAGCGGCGCGGTGCCGTGGTCCGGGAACTGCTGGAGATGGTCGGCATCGCCGGACTCGCCCGGCGCCTGCCCCACGAGCTCTCGGGCGGGGAGCAGCAGCGGGTGGCACTCGCGAGGGCGCTGGCGCGCAAGCCCCAGGTGCTGCTGCTCGACGAGCCGTTCTCCTCGCTGGACGCGAGCCTGCGCGGGATCGTGCGCGAGGAGGTCAACCAGCTGCTGCGCGAGCAGGGAGCGACCACCGTGCTCGTGACCCACGACCAGGAGGAGGCGCTCTCGCTGGCCGACTCGGTGGCGGTGCTGCGGGACGGGCGGATCGTCCAGCACGCCGCCCCCAACGAGCTCTACGAGGCGCCCGTGGACCACGAGCTCGCGACCTTCCTCGGAGCGGTGAACGTGGTGGACGCCGAGATCCAGGGTGAGACGGCGCGTACCGCGCTCGGGACGCTCACGCTGCGTGGGGGTCACGACGCGGCCATCCTCACGAGCGCCACGCGCGTGATGGTGCGCCCGGAGCAGCTCGACATCCACCCGCGCACGACGACCGGCGGCGGAGGCGGGCCGCAGGGCGTGGAAGGACGCGTGGAGGAGTGCCGCTATTACGGTCACGATGCGCTGTTGAAGATCCGCCCCGACGATCCCGCCCTGGCTCTGCTGCTGGCCCGCGTCCACGGCGAGCTGGCGCTCCCGGCCGGAGCCGAGGTCACGGTCGGGGCCCACGGGCCCGTGAGCGTGGTGTGAGACTCCCGGCGATCGCCGTTTAGCATCTGCTCGCCGTGGCAGACCGCTGGCACTGGGACTTCGAGGACGACGGCGACACCAGGGCGTCACCTACCCGCACACCGTCGGACCAGCCGAGCACACCGCCCGGCCCGACGAGCGGTGAAGGAGATGGAGGGCACCGGATCCGCGTCCGGCGCCGCCGGGCCGTGGCCGGGATCGTGGCGCTGGCGGTGCTCATCGTGGTCACGGCCGCCCTCGCCAGCTCGGGAGGCGCGAACCGGCCCCACCGCCTGATCTCGCGGACGGCCGGCAACACGATCCCGGCGACGCCCGCCCAGCTGCCCGAAGACGACAAACGGGCAGCCGTCGCCTCGGTGCTCGCGTACACCCCCTTCATCAAAGAAGGGACCGCCCGCAAGCCGGAGGTGGCACTGACCTTCGACGACGGGCCCGGCCCCTACACGCCCGCCGTGCTCAGCGTGCTCGAGCACTACGGGGTCCACGCCACCTTCTTCATCATCGGGCGCATGCTCCAGTACTTCGGCGAATCGGCCAGGCGGGAGTTGCGCGACGGGGACGTGCTCGGAGACCACACCGAGAACCATCCGCCGCTGGCCGAGCTTCCGGCCCACGAACAGTACGAAGAGGTCGCCGAACAGGCCGCCAGGGTGGAACTCCAGGGCGCCCCCCGCCCGGACCTGTTCCGCCCGCCGTACGGTTCGTTCAACGCGGCCACCATGGCCCAGCTGCAGCGGCTGCACATGCTGATGGTGCTGTGGTCGGTGGACACCGACGACTACCAGCAGCCGGGCGTTGCGGCGATCGTCCACACCGCGCTCGCGGGCGCCCACCCCGGCGCGATCATCCTGATGCACGACGCCGGGGGCACCCGCACGGAGACTGTCGAAGCGCTCCCGATCATCATCCGCGAACTGCGTGCGCGGGGGCTGAAGCCGGTGACCGTCCCGCAGCTGCTGGCCGACGATCCCCCGGTCTCGGGGCAGCCGCTGCCGGGGAGCCTGGCCGGCGACTGACGTGCACGAGCCGCTGGACGCGAACACGCTCCAGGAACGGCGCCGGGCCCACCGGCAGGCCCGCACACGGCGGCGCAGGCTGCTCCTGCTCGGGGGGGCGTGCGTGCTGCTCGCCGCCGCGGGGGTGGCCGTGGCGAGCTCCGGCGGGGGCGGCACCCCGGCCGCCGGCCACGGGCGGGCCTCCTCGCGCTCCGGAGCAGGTGGCGCCGGGCGAACCCGCGCCAACGGCGCGTCCGGCCCCGCGGGCGCGACCACGTCGGCCAAAGCGGGCGGGCGCCCCACCGGACACCCCGGCGACGCCGCCGTGCCGGTGCTCATGTACCACGTGATCGCGCCTCCCCCGGCGGGGGCGCCGTTCCCCGGGCTGTACGTCCCCCCGAGCGAGTTCAGCGAACAGATGCATGCCCTCGCGGCCGCCGGATGGCACGCCGTCACGCTCGACCAGCTGGCGGCCAACTGGCGCGAAGGTGCCCGGCTCGGTCCCGGCAAACCGATCGTGGTGACGTTCGACAACGGGTACCACTCGCAGTACTCGCAGGCGCTGCCGGTGCTGAGGAGCCTCGGTTGGGTGGGCGACGAGAACATCCAGCTGACCGGCCTGCCCCCCTCCCAGGGAGGGCTCAGCAGCAGCGAAATGCGCGGCCTGCTCGCCGCCGGTTGGGAGCTCGACACGCAGGGGCTCAACCACGCCGACCTCACCACGCTCGACCAGGCGGCGCTGCGCGAACAGGTCCAGGGCACGCGCGAAGTGCTCCGCCGCCGCTACCGCGTCCCCGTCAACTGGTTCTGCTACCCGTCCGGCCACTACGACGACGCCGTCGTGGAAGCGGTCAGGAAGGCGGGCTACGTGGGCTCGACCACGGTGGTCCCGGGGTGGGCCCACCGTGACGAAGACGCCTACCGGATGCACCGCCTGCGGGTGCTCGGGGGGACGAGCGGAACGCAGCTGCTGGAACTGATCGAAGGCACCCGCACGAACCCCCCTGCCCCGGAGTCGTACGGGACCTGATGGGTCCACCGTTCCGCCGGCCGCTACCTCCCCCGGCCACCGGCGGCTGGTCTAGCCTCACCCCGTAGCGATGCTGGCCTTCATCCCCAGCCCGTCGAAAAACGGGTTCTACATCGGCCCGCTGTTCGTGCACTTCTACGGGCTCTGCTACGTGGTCGGGATCACCGCCGCGGTGCTGATCGCGCGGCGGCTGTGGCGGGCCAAGGGCGGGGACCCCGACCTCGTGCTGACCGTCGCCCTCTGGGGGGTGCCGGCCGGGATCATCGGCGGCAGGCTCTACCACGACATCACCAGCTGGAACGAAGTGCCCCACAACTGGTACGGCTGGCTGGCCGTGTGGGAAGGCGGCCTCGGGATCTGGGGTGGGATCGTGTGCGGTGTGGCCGGCGGGATGATCCCGCTCTACAAAGCCCGCGTGAACATCCCCGCCTTCCTCGACGCGGCCGCCCCCGGGATCCTGGCGGCGCAGGCCTTCGGGCGGATCGGCAACTACTTCAACCAGGAGCTGTTCGGTGGCCCGACGACGCTGCCGTGGGGGCTTGAAATCGAACCCGCCCACCGTCCCACCCGCTACCTGGCGTACTCCACCTTCCACCCCACGTTCCTGTACGAGCTGATCTGGGACCTGTCGCTGGCAGCCGTGCTCTCGTGGGTGGTGCTGCGTGGCAAGGTGCGGCCGCCGGGGGTGTTCGCCCTGTACGTGACCGGCTACTCGGCCTTTCGGATCTTCGAGGAGACGCTGCGGGTCGACCCGTCCCACCACATCCTCGGCGAGCGCCTGAACTTCTGGGTCGCGTGCCTCCTCACGCTGGCCGGCGGAATCTGGTTCGTCTTCACGCAGCGCCACGGGCGCGAGTCGGGCGCCGAACCGGGCGCGGCGGCGGCACAGCAGCAGCCCGCGGGGGGAGCGAGGGCGGCTCCGCCGTGAGCGGAGCGGAGCTCGGGGTCGCGCTCGCGGTCTTCCTGGCGTGTGCCGTGGAGGCCGTCGAGGCGCTGACGATCGTGCTCGCACTGGGGACCACGAGGGGCTGGTCCTCGGCGCTGGCCGGTACGGGGGCGGCGATCGTGGCGCTCGCCGTGCTGGTGGCGGCGTTGGGCCCGGCCCTGACGTCGCTCCCGCTGGGTGTGCTGCGGGTGATCGTCGGGGGGCTGCTGCTGGTGTTCGGGTTGCAGTGGCTGCGCAAGGCGGTGTTGCGCTCGGCCGGGCTGAAGGACAAGCACGACGAGCTGGTGGCCTTCGAGGAGGAGTCCGAGGCGGCACGGGCGCACGCACCGGCTGCCTCGTCGTTCGACGGGTACGCCTTCGCGGTGTGCTTCAAGGGGGTGCTGCTGGAGGGACTCGAGGTCGCCTTCATCGTGCTCACGGTGGGGGCCAACCAGCACCGGCTGGACCTCGCGGCGGTGGCCGCAGGGGTGGCGATCCTGGTGGTCGTCGGCGCAGGGGTCGCCGCCAGGGCACCCCTGGCGAGGGTGCCTGAGAACACCCTGAAGCTGCTGGTGGGCGTGATGCTGACGTCGTTCGGCATGTTCTGGAGCACGGAGGGGGCCGGGGCGAGCTGGCCGGGCGACGAGGGGGCGCTGCTGGCGATCGTCCCCGGGGTACTGCTGTGCGCGTGGGCGATGTCCGGCGCCCTGCGACGCACCGTGGAGGCCTCGGCGGAGCGGACCGCCGACGGGCTCCCGGCCACGGGCGGCGACCCGGGCGCAGCGTCCCGCTCCGACACCGATCACCTGGCGGTGGGCAGGTGAGCCTGCTCGCCCGCGCCGGGTGGGGGGCCTGGAACTTCGTCGTCGGCGACGACTGGCGGCTCGCGGTAGGGGTCGCAGCCGCGATCGGGCTGGTGGCGATCCTGGTCGGGCTGTCCGTGAACGCCTGGTGGGTGTTGCCGGCTGCGGTGCCGGGTCTGCTGTGGTGGTCGGTCTCGGGGGCTGCACGTCGCCGACGCTCGTGAGCGCTCAGCCGCAGCACTCCCCCGTCGGAACCACGGAAAGCTCGGAAAGTCGGCCAGGGTGGCGCCCGACGGCCGGTCCCCGCGCTAACGTCGCCGGGTGGTGAGTGACCGAGAGCGGCTGCAGGGCGAGCTGTCCCTGCTCGACGAGGAGATCTCGAAATCGAGCGGCCTGCTCGACGACATGCAGCGCTTCCTGAACGTGGACGAGTCGGGGGACATGGCCGCCCTCGCGTCCCGGAGGACCTTCATCGACAGCCTCGACGAACACATCGGACGGGCCAGCCGGGCGCGTCGGCGTGTCGCCAACGAACTCGCCGAGCTGGAAGCCGTCGCCTCGCGCTGAGCGTCGCTGACGCCCGAGGGCGCGCCGTGGACATCCGTCGGAGAAGCGGCGACGACGCTTCATGTGTGGGGGGCGGGCGCCGAAGCGGAGACTGTCAGCGGCTGTAAACGGCAAACCCGTCGCGAGGCGGGGACGCAAAGCTTGAGGTCTCGTCAGCGAGATAGCTCGGCCGCCAGCCTCCCATCCAGCTCCCACAGGTGGAGCGAGGTCCGATGAGAGGTTTTCATGAGTTTCCGTTTTCGTGCCACCGCGGTGGCAGTATCCGCGTTCGCGTTCGCGCTGGTGGCGGTCCCGGCCGCGCAGGCGAATCTGCTCTCGATCCTTCCCGGCGGGTGTAACGCGCCCGTAAGCCAGCCGTTCGCCCAATGGGGTGACAACAACGAGTACTTCCTGGTCCCGGGAGGCCTGTTCAACGCCGGTGAAACGCCGTGGGCGTCCACGGGCGCCCGTGTTGAATCCGGTTCGCTCTCACTGCCCGCCGGTAGCTCGACCGCCAGCCCCGCGGTATGCGCCAGCATCTACGACCCGACGGTGAGGCTGTTCATCACCAACAGCGGCGCGTCAACCTCGCATCTGAGGGTGGAAGCCCTCTACCCAGGGCTCCTCGGAGGAGTGCAGTCGGCACAGATCGGTGAACTGAGCGGCACCTCGGCATGGCAGCCGTCGCCCCAACTGGGGCTCACCGTCACCAACCTGCTCGCGACGCTGTCGCTCCAGCAGACGGTGATCGCATATCGCTTCACCCCCCAGGGAAGCGGTGGACACTGGCGGATCGACGACGTATACGTGGACCCGCGGATGAGGTGATGGCGCGAACGCGGAGCCGACCGTGCTGCCGGAGGGACTGACGCTGCACGCGCTGCGGCGCACCGTCGGGTCCCTCCTGGTGGCGCTCGGAAACGACCGGCCTAAGTCATGGCGCGGACGGGACACACCAGGCAG
>DATJOU010000029.1:0-2175 GCA_035506775.1 Solirubrobacteraceae bacterium
CAGCCACCATGCCGATGCCAGCCCCCCAGATCGTCGCCCTCGGTGGAGGCGGCTTCTCGATGGAGCGCGACGGCACGCTGCTGGACGACTACATCCTCTCGCTGGTCGGGAGCGAGCGGCCGCGGGTGTGCTTCCTGCCCACCGCCTCGGGCGACGCCGACCACTACATCGTGCGCTTCTACCGTCGCTTCGCCGCCACCTGCGACGCCAGCCACGTGTCGCTGTTCAGGCGCGACCAGGGCACGGGGGGCGTCGAGGACGACCTCGCCAGCCACCTCCTCTCCCAGCAGCTGATCTACGTCGGCGGGGGGAACGTCGTGAGCATGCTCGGGGCCTGGCGGGCCCACGGCCTCGACGAGGTGCTGCGGGACGCGTGGCGGCGGGGGATCGTCCTGTGCGGCCCCTCGGCGGGGTCGCTGTGCTGGTTCTCGCAGGCCCTCAGCGCCTTCCACGGAGCCCCCCGGCCGGTCGAGGGGTTGGGCCTGCTGCCGTTCTCCAACTGCGTCCACTACGACGCGGAGCCGGCTCGCCGGGCCGAGTACCACCGGGCGGTCGCCGACGGGATGCGGGGCGGCTACGCCGCTGACGACGGGGTGGCGCTGCACTTCCGCGGGACGCGTCTGGCGCGTGCCGTCAGCTCGTGCCCCCACGGGGGCGCCTACCGGGTGTCGCTCGCCGGCGGGCGGATCCGGGAGACGCGGCTGGAGGTCGGCTATCTCGGCGAGCTCCGTGCCGGGGGTGGGCAGCCGCCGGCACGGAGCGCCGCGGCGGCCCGCGACGGGAGGACACCGGAGCCCACCCCGCAGCGGGTGCGACAGCCCGCCCTGGTGGCTGCGTGAGCACGGCCCCGGGAAGCCGGGAGGACAGACGGCAGATCCTCGCAATGGGCGGGGGCGGCTTCACGATGGAGCCCGCCAACCCGCTGCTGGACGACTTCGTGCTGTCGCTACCCGGGACGGCGGAGCCGAAGATCCTCTTCCTGGCGACCGCCTCGGGTGAGACGAGCGCCCACCTGAACGCGTTCAGGGAGCGCTTCGCGCACCGCACCTGCGTGGCCAGCGACCTGTCCCTGTTCAGGCTCAGCGAGACGACCCGGACGCTCGAGGAGATCGTGCTCGAACAGGACATCGTGTACGTCGGAGGAGGGTCGATGCGCAACCTGCTCGCCCTCTGGCGGGCCCACGGGCTCGAGCGGATCCTGATGCGGGCCTGGGAGGGGGGGACGGTGCTCGCCGGGCTGAGCGCGGGCGCCATGTGCTGGTTCGGAGCTGGGGTGACGCGCTCGCGGGGGGCGCCGGAGACGCTCGCGGGGCTGGGCCTGCTCGACGGCTCGCTGAGCGTCCACGCCGACGGCGAGCCCGAGCGTCTGCCGGTCTGGCTGGGGGCGGTCAGGGACGGCACGATCCCGGGCGGATGGGCGCTCGACGACGGCGTCGGGCTGCTGTTCCGGGGGCGGACCCTGGAGCGGGTCGTGAGCTCCCGCCCGGGTGCCGGAGCGGAGCGGGCGGACGCGGTCGCGGGAGAGCTGGTGCGGCGCCGGATCCAACCGGAGCTGCTGCTGGGGGACGCCTCGGCGGCGGTGCTCGGGGGACGGGACGAGGCGGTCGAGGAGCTGCGGCGGGTGCACCGCATGCGACGGCAGATGGGACGGCGCGGGTCGTGAGCCCCGCCCGCGACGGGCGCATGTATCACGGATAGCTCCGCGGGTACAGCCCGACGGACTAGGACAAGTGCCGAAATTGCGTCCGATTTATCGGTATCGCAACACGATCCGGCGGACATGTCCTAAGCTCGAAGACGAGCCGCGCCGAACGTGAGCCGTATGGCGAGCGAGGCTTCCACGGGACCCCGATCGGAGGGGTTGGGTGCTTTTGGAACGTCCTGCAGGGGTTTGGGGCGGCCTGCAACAGGGGGCTCAACAGAGTCGGAGGAGAATATGCCTCAAGCCGAGCAACTGACGATCAAACAGACCCCCACCGGATATTGGAGCGTGCAGCGGGGAGCCACCCACCTGGCGGGTGCGGCGACCCGCAAGGGAGCCGAAGCCGAGCGAGAGCTGATCAAGCGGATCTCTCGGCACAGCGACGACCGCCGCAGCGAGCGCCGCGAGCCCGTCCACACGGGCTGAGCGCCGCTCCCCCGCTCAGGAAGGCGACCCTGGGCGCCGGGTGAATC
>DATJOU010000030.1:0-3805 GCA_035506775.1 Solirubrobacteraceae bacterium
GGATCACGGGTCCTGCTCACGGGCGCCAGCGGAGGGCTCGGTCAGGCGATCGCCCGCGGGCTCGCGGCGCGAGGGGCGAGGCTGACGCTCACCTCGCGCCGGGTCGACCTGCTCGAGGCCCTGGCCTCGGAGCTCGATGCGACCGTGATCGCCGCCGACCTCTCATCGGGCGAGGAGGTGGCCCGCCTGGCCTCCGAGGCGGGCGAGGTGGACGTGCTCCTCGCCAACGCCGGGATCCCGGCCGCGGGGCGGCTGGAGTCCTTCTCGGTGGAGGAGGTCGATCGCACGCTCGACGTCAACCTGCGCTCGGCGATCCTGCTGACGCACGCCCTGCTCCCGGGGATGCTCGAGCGGCAACGGGGCCAGATCGTGTTCATCTCCTCGATCGCCGGCAAGACGACCGTGCCCGGCGACCCCCTCTACCACGCCACCAAGTACGGCATGCGCGGGTTTGCGGCCGCGATGCGGATGGACCTCCACGGCACGGGGGTGAGCAGCTCCTGCGTTTTCCCCGGCTTCATCCACGGGGCGGGCATCTTCGCGGACTCCGGGGCGAAGCTTCCCCCGGGCGTGGGCACCCGCTCGCCTGAGGACGTGGCCGACGCTGTCGTGTCCGCGATCGAGAAGGATCGGGGCGAGGTCGAGGTGGCCGCCTTCCCGCAGCGGGCGGGCGCGAGGATGGCGAACCTGTCTCCGGACCTGTCCGCGGCGCTTGTGCGTCGGACGGGCGGCGGCAGGTTGGCGCGCGAAATGGACCTCGCGCTGCGCGACAAACGCTGAGCGGGCGGGCCGCTCAGAACAGGGTCGGCTGGGGCTCCGGCTCCTTTGCCTTCGGCGTAGCATCCGCTGCCCCGTGACCGCTCAGCCTGAAGGCGCTGCTCTTGCCCTTGCGACGCACGAGGCCTGACAGTCGCTCGCGCTCCTGGGCCGGTGCGTACGCCCCCCGTTTGTAGAGGTCGCGATAGCGCTCCACGAGCTCGGGCCGGGAGTCCTTGAGCCAGTCCATGAACACCTGGCGGACCTCGCCACGGAGGTGGAGGGCGATGCCGTTGATGTTGGTGGCACCGGCTTCGTGCGCCTTCTCCAGCAGCGGCTCGATCTGGCGCGGCGAATCGTTGATCCCCGGCATCAGCGGTGCGACCAGCACCCCCGTAGGGATACCGGCGCGGTTGAGCTCCGCCACCGCCTCCAGCCGCGCCTTGGGGTGCGGCGTGTGAGGCTCTGTTTCGCGCCACGCCTTCTCGTCGAGCGTGGGGATCGACAGGCACGCGCTGAAGCTCGTCCTGGCGGCGATTTCGAGCATCAGGTCCAGGTCGCGCAGCAGCAACGGTGACTTCGTCAGCACCGAGCATGGGTTGTTGGCGTCGCGCAGCGCTTCCCAGATACCCACCATCAGCCGGTAGCGCTTCTCCACCCACTGGTAGGGGTCGGTGTTCGTCCCCAGCGCCACGTGTTCGCGTTTCCACGAGCGGCGTGCGAGCTCCGCTCGCAACACCTCCGGCGCGTTGACCTTGACCACGATCTCTCGCTCGAAATCGCGGCCTGCGTTGAAGTTCAGGTAGGTGTGAGTGGGTCGGGCGAAGCAGTTGTGGCTGACGACGCCATTCGCGATGAAGTCGCCTGTGCCGGTGGTGATGTCGACGAGTTCTCTCGTACCACCGAGCGGCTCGATCGCTGTCACGTGAAGCCGGGCGCGTGTCTTGACTGCCCGGCCCTCGAGCGACCGCTTGCGCGTGATCGCGGGTTCGGTCGTGTGAAAGAAGCGAAGATTCTCGGCAAGACCCCCACGCACACGGAGACAGAGGAGGTCGTTCTTCCGCCCCGGGTCCTCAATCGCGACGTCAAAGCGAAAGCGCTCCAACGACGCCAGCGTCCAGCCCAGGATGTCAGGGTCTGTGTTGCTGATCCGTAGGATCCCCTGGATCCCACACGATCCCTCCGCATCAAATATCCCCGCCAAAAAGCCTCGCTCCCACTCTTCGGATAGCGCTTCGGGCCAGCGAACTATGCGGCGGGTCTCGGCCACACCGGAACGAGTCGACGTTCGGATCGCGGACATGGCGCGACGATTCCCTTGGGGTGGAGAAAACTCAAAGCGCTTGGTGTCGACGCCAAAGGTCCGCAGATAGGTGTCCGCCCGAACGAGCGCCTCGTCGTCGGTCAGGGCCAGTCGAAAGCGGTGGACGTCGCGCCGTCTTCCGTCGGACGATGCGTATGAGTAGGAACCGAGGTGACCGTCACCTCGAATCAGTCCACAGAGATAGCCGCGCCGGTAGTCACTTGTTCGGAGAGGTGGCTCGGCAAACGCCGCCACGCCCATGAGCTTGCTGTTCAGGGTTAGGTGCGGTCGCTGCTCGGGCCCCTGTTCGGCGCCCGTGACGTACTTCCATCCCCGGGTCGTCAGAAAACGATGATCCCCGCTCGCGATCAGCTGAGTGCCGTCTGCGAGCACAATGCGATAGGCCGGCTTGATGGTCGACCACTTGGCGAGCACCGTCGTATGTCTGAGGCGTCGATATGCCCCTTCACGGACGGTCCCGTAGATCCGCTCCCCCACTTCGAGATCTGAGAGCGTTCTGGTGGTCCCGTCGGCGAGCAAAATCCTCGTCGTTGGATCGAGGCAGTATCGGCACGCATGGCTGCAGCCCCTATACGGGTTGATCGTCCACCGGAACGGCATCCGTGACTTCTCGGGCACTCGATTGAGGACCGATTTGGCGTGGACCTCGTAGAAGCGCATGTCGAGCGCCTCGGGAGCGTCGAAACGGCGCACCGCCGCGGGATCGCGATAGCCGGGCAGTGATCGCTGTTCTTGGGCTTCGTCGGTCAGGTTCTCCCAACGCACGAACGTATGTTCGCATACGCGCCGGACAATTGCCCGGAAATCGGCTTCGTGGAGCGGAAAGTCAGAACTCGATCACGCTGCGGATGCCGTCCTTGGCCTCCATCAGCTCGAACCCCCGGTTGACGTCGTCGAGGGTGATGCGGTGGGAGATGAAGGGGTCCACGTCGATGTCCCCGTCCATGTAGCGGCGGATCAGCGCCGGCACGTCATCGCGGCCCTTCAGGCCCCCGAACGAGGATCCGGCGACGCGCCTTCCCGTGATCAGCAGACGGGGCACCACGTCGAGGGTCTCCCCCTTACCGGCGACCCCGCAGACGGTACACAGGCCCCACCCCATCCGGGCGGCCTCGACGGCCTGGCGCATGACGTTCACGTTCCCGGTGGCCTCGAAGGTGTAGTCGGCCCCGAACCCACCGGTCATCTCGAGGATCGTCTCGACCGCGTCCCCGCCGCCGTCGAGCAGGTCCGTGGCCCCCTGGCCCCTGGCCAGCTCCAGCCGCTCGGGGGACAGGTCCACGCAGATGATCCGCTCGGCCCCCTGGAGCCTCGCTCCGGCGACGGCGCCGAGGCCCACCATCCCCGCGCCGAACACGACGCAGGTGGAGCCGGGGCGGACGGCGGCCGTCTTCATGGCCGCGCCGAGACCGGTCGAGAGGCCACAGGCAAACAGGCAGGCCCGATCCAGGGGTGCCTCCGGGTCGATCTTGGCGAGCGCGATCTCCGGCATCACCGTGTACTCGGCGAAGGTCGAGGTGCCCATGAAGTGCCTCAACGGCTCGCCGTCGCGCGCGAGCCGGGTGGTGCCGTCGGGGAGGTAGCCGAGGTTCTGCTGCTCGCGGATGGCCAGGCAGAGGTTCGTCAGCGGGCTGAGGCAGTGGACGCACTCTCCGCACTGGGGCGAGAACAGCGTCACGACGTGGTCCCCCTCGGACAGGAGCGTCACGTCGGAGCCGCACCGCT
>DATJOU010000031.1:0-2777 GCA_035506775.1 Solirubrobacteraceae bacterium
CGCCACATCGACGAACTCAGCCAGCTGGTGGAGGACGAGGACATCGTGGTGGGGGTGCTGGCGGTACCCACCCACGCCGCCCAGGGGCTCGCCGACGAGCTCGTGGAAGCGGGGGTGAAGATCATCTTCAACTACTCCGAGTCGCTGCTCGATGTCCCACCGGAGGTGACCGTCCACACCTCCAGCCCCGCCGTCGACCTGCTCTACGCGCTGTACTTCTATCTGACGTAGGACCCGATCCCGATACCGCTCAGATGAGCAGCATCGACCTAGACCGCGCGGCTCAGACCTTCGCCGAAGCCACGGACCTGACGGTGGGGCTCGAGGAGGAGTTCGCGATCCTCGACCCCGAGACGCACGACATGGTGCCCCGCTTCGAGGAGCTCAAGCGCGCCGCCGACGAGGACGAGGTGCTGCGCGAGGGGGTCACCGGCGAGCTGATCTCCTCGGAGATCGAGATCATCTCCGGGGCCGGGGCCGACCTCCACGACGCCACCGCCCGCCAGCGTGAGCGTCGCCGGGCGCTGTTCGCGCTCACCGACGCCCACGACGCCGCCCTGGGGGCCACCGGGACCCACCCGTGGGCCGACTACCGCAAGCAGCCGATCATCGACACCGAGCACTACCGCCGCGTCGAGGAGGGCCTCAAATACGTCGCCTGGCGCAACAACACCTTCAGCCTGCACGTGCACGTGGGGGTGCGGGACATCGAGCGGGCCGTGCGCACATGCGACCGGCTACGCCCGGTGCTGCCGCTGCTGCTGGCGGTGTCCGCCAACTCCCCCTACCTGGATGGACAGGACAGCGGCCTGCACTCGGCCCGCACGCAGGCCTTCACGAAGAGCTTCCCGCGCTGCGGGATCCCCGACGTGTTCGGCGGCTGGGCCGAGTACCGCGAGTACATCGAGTTCCTGATCCGCACCAACTCGATCGTCGAGTTCACCCAGATCTGGTGGTCGATCAGGCCCCACTTCGCGTTCGGCACCGTCGAGCTGCGGATCTGCGACGCCCAGGCCACCGCCCAGGAGTCCGAGGCGCTGGCGGCCCTGATGGTGTCCTGCATCGCCCAGGCGCTGCGGGACGAGGACGAGGGCCGTCCGCTGCCGGAACCTCCGCGGCGGCTGGTGGAGGAGAACCTCTGGCGGGCGATCCGCTACGGGATGGACGGCCGCCTGATCGACCTGGCTCGGGCCGAGGAGCTCCCCGCCCGTTCGGCGATCGAGCAGCTGGCCACCTGGACCGAGCCGGTGCGCTCGGAGCTCGGCATCGGGCTCTCGTTCCCCGAGCACAACGGAGCCCAGCGCCAGCACCGCATGATCGCCGCCGGGGCCAGCCGCGAGGAGGTCTTCGCGGCGTCCGTCGAGGAGACCAGGCAGACCTATACGGAGGTGGTGAAGGTTTGAGCGCGGCCGAGGGGACCGCCGGCGGCCCGCCGCCCGGTGAGCCGACCGAGGAGGAGCTGAGGGCCGCCTACGAGGCGGAACTGAGCCGCATCACGACCACCGACGTGATCGCCCAGGCGGTGATCTCGATGCTCAACCTGGGGGCCCGCAGGCTGGGCCTCACCGGGGAGGGCCCGGGCGAGGGGGCCGGCGAGCGGGACCTCGAGCAGGTGCGGGACGCGATCGACGCCTGCAGGGCACTGATCGAGATCCTCGAGCGGCGCATCCCGGCCGACATGCCGCCGCTGAAGGACGCCCTCTCGAGGCTGCAGATGGCCTACGCGAAAGAGGTGCAGGCGGCTCCCACCGCGGCGGCCGCGCCCGCGCAGGGGGGCGGCGAGCCCGGTGCGGGCGGCGACCCGGGAAGCGGCGGGGAGCCGAGCGACGGGGGTGCCTCCGGGGCGGGCGGCGGTGGTGCCTCCGGGGCGGGCGGCGGTGGCCCCGGGGCGGGTGGCGCCCCCGGTGGGCCGCCGGCGGGCCCCGAGCAGGCGCGCCGGCCCGGACCGGCGGAGTCCAGCGGCCGGCTGTGGGTGCCCGGCAAATAAGCCTGCAAGCGGCCTCGGGGACGGGCCGGTGACCGGCGTACGGCGGGGCGGCACGATAGACTGCGCCCGCGTTTGACCGGACCCTGGTTGCGCCAGCAAGCAGTCCGGCTCTGACGAACGTGCGCGCGACATCCTCGCGCGGCTGAGCAAACCGACACCGCGGAGGATTTCTTTTGAGCAGCTTCCTGACGAACCATGGGGTCGTCGTCGCCCTTGTGTGCGCGGCCTGTGCGGTCGCCTACGGACTCCTCACCACGCGGTCCCTGCTCGCGCTCTCTCCCGGCAACGACCGGATGCGGGCGATCTCGGGGGCCGTCCAGCAGGGGGCCCGGGCGTACCTCAACCGCCAGTACACAACGATCGCGCTCGTCGGGGTGGTCCTGTTCGTCGCGCTGATCTTCGTGCAGAACATCGCCGTCGCGTGCGGCTTCTTGATCGGGGGCATCCTCTCCGGGTCGGCCGGCTACATCGGCATGAACGTGTCTGTGAGGGCCAACGCGCGCGTTGCCGAGTCGGCGCGGGGAGGGGTCTCCCCGGCGCTCGCAACGGCCTTCCGCGGGGGCGCCATCACCGGCATGCTGGTGGTGGGGCTGGCGCTGTTCGGGGTGGCCGGCTACTACGGGCTGCTGACCGCGGTCTTCAACGACTCCCAGAAGACCGCCGTGGACGCGCTCGTGGGCCTCGGCTTCGGGGGCTCGCTGATCTCCGTGTTCGCGAGGCTCGGGGGCGGGATCTTCACCAAGGCCGCCGACGTCGGGGCCGACCTGGTGGGGAAGGTCGAGGCCGGGAT
>DATJOU010000032.1:0-9937 GCA_035506775.1 Solirubrobacteraceae bacterium
GGCTCCCGCCGCCAAGTGCCTGGCGAGCGAGTACGCCGGGCCGTAGGGGGAGGCGAGGATGCGCGCGGCGCCGGCGGGTGCGCGCACGAGCTGCGACTGCTGGGGCGGCGAGCTCGCCTCGCGTTCGAGCTGCGGCGTTTCCAGCGCGCTGGCCGACGGGCGCGGGAGTTCGAGCTCGGTGTACGGGACGTAGGAGGCCGGGAAACCGGCTGGAGCAGCCGCCATCTGGGCGGGCGTCGGTTTCGGCGCGTAGGAGGTGACGGTGTAGCTGCTGCCGGGGACCAGCGGAGCGCCGAGCGAGAGGGTGCCGTCGGGGTTGCGCTGTACGGACGGGGCCCGCCGCCCCTGCCAGTCGACGTGCGTGGTGATCCCGGAGGCGCCGACCAGCAGGCTCGAGCGCAGTCCCGCGATCGTGATCGTCGCGGTCTGGTAGGAACGGGATTCGGCGGACGGCGGGATGTCGGTGGCGGCCGTGTCCGGCGGGGAGTCGGAGCGGATGAAGCGCAGGCCGTCGAAGCGGTCCAGCGAGGTGACCCGCAGCAGCCCCGGGGCCGCGGTCGCGCGCACGTTCAGGAGCGTCGGGTCGTGGGAGTGTGGCCCGCCGCCCGGACCGTAGAGCTGGTCCCACTGGAACTCGGTCGGGTTGGCCCCTTCGTTGGCCGCGAAGGAGATCCACGAATGCGACCCGCTCACCACCGGCGCGAGGATCAGCGCACCGGCCGTGCAGGCGACCGTCCAGCGGAGTGCGCGGCCGGCGTCCGGACGGCGCATGGTCGGCAGCCACAACCAGGCGAACACGACGGGCACCAGCAGCAGCCCCTCGACCCTCCACCCGTCTCCGGGCGAGTTGGTCATGCCGCACAGCGCAAGCCCGACGGCGATCGCGAGCCCGCCCAGGCGCCGTCCCGGCCCCCCGGCGCGGGCGGGCCAGAAGAACAGCAGCGCCATCACGGTTGTGGCGGGGACGAGCAGCATCAGGACCGCTGTCCGGGCCCAATGGGACGAGCCGAGATACGGCCAGTTCCACGCACCCAGCTGCCCGAGACCGGCTTCGATCGCGCTCGCCAGGGCGCCCCAGCGCCAGGGCGCCAGCAGATGCACCGGTACGCCGACCGCGAGCAGCCCCAGCTCGATGCCGACGAGAGCCGCCACCACGGCGATGGCGGCCCGCGCCGCCCGGACCCAGCGGGTGCTCCGCTCAGCGGGACGCACCCGCTCGACCGCCGCCAGCCCGAACGTGAGCACGACCCCGCACACAGTGGCGGCGCCGGCGACCGCGAAGGCGACCCCCGCGGGCGGGTCGTGCAGCAGTCGCTCGTAGGCGAGGGCGGACAACGTGGTGACCGCGAAGAACACGACCAGCCGCACCCACACCGGCCCCAGCGCCTCGTCGGAGGACGCCAGCCGCACGGCGCTCGGCTCCGCCCGGCCCTCGGCCCAGGCGCTCATCTAGGCCGCCGTGCGGGTGCGCCCGCTGTGGCGCTGGACGGAGCAGCCGGCCACCGTGAACAGCACCTCCGCGCGGCCGCGGGGGAACGGGGAGACGATGAAGCACGCCCCGCCACCGGGATGTACGAGCGCGTGCGGGTCGGCGCTGGCGCTGACCCATACCACCCCCGCCGCGACCCGGATCGCGGCCCAGGCGAGCGCCGAGGAGGGCTCGATCAGCGCGAGGCGGGCGTGGATCCGGGGCCACGAAGCGAGGGCCGCGTCGAGGCGGTGGGGGCGGCGCTCGGGTGGCAGTAGCAGCGTGCATCCGCCGGCACGGGCGAGCGCCAGCGAGATCGAGGCGGTGGCGCGCACGGCCGCGTCGAAGGCGTCGGGACCCGCGCAGTCGCGCCCGTCGAGGACGACCAGCGGGCGGGCGTCCGACTCGGGGCGGAGCCGGTGCTCCATCAGCGTGCCCGTGCGGGCGGTGGTGAGCCAGTGGATCCTGCCGACGCTGGCGTAGGAGTCCGCGGGCCGGAGGTCGTCGAGCTCGCCGGCGTCGGCCACCAGCGAGCGGCGGGCGCTCGGGATCCCGCTGAGCCGTCCCAGGTCCTGGCGCCCGACACGCTCCACGCGTGGCAGCACGAGCACGCGGGTGGAGTCGGAGCGAACGGTGCGTTCGCACAACCCGAACGGGTCGCTGAAGAGCAGCGACGAAGCCCCGATCTCGTGGACGCCGCGGCGGCGCGCCAGCGCCGCGGCCTCGTGGACTTCGCCGGGGCGCCATCTGCGGGGCCGCGGTTCCGAGTCGGTGAGTGGCGCGAAGCGGCCCCCGCGCCGCAGCCCACGGGGGCCCTCTAGGCGGGTGCGGACATGCACGCGGGTCCCCTCTTCGGCGCTCGTCCTCAGCGGCTCGCGTACCAGCCGCACCCGCCAGCCCATCAGCCGCACCGCCACCTCGGCCCCGGCGGCGAGCACCAACAGGGCGAGCCCCGGGACGAGGAACGCGTACACGCCGAGCAGCTCTGCCACCAGGCAGAACATCACCCCTAGCACGGCGACCGCGAGCGAACGTCTCATAGCGCCGGGACGCTGGCCAGCGCGTCGGCGATCACGGCTCCGCGCTCGTCCTCACCCGCCCCCGGGGCGAGCAGCAGGCGGTGCGAGAGGACGACCGCCGCGAGCTCCTGCACGTCGTCGGGGAGCACGTGATCACGCCCCCGCAGCGCCGCCCTGGCCATCGCGGCCCGCAGCAGCATCAGCCCGGCGCGGGGGCTGGCGCCGATCTCGGTGCGGGGGTCGCTGCGGGTGCAGGCGAGGATCGCGACGACGTACCGGCAGACGGCGTCCCCCGCGTGCACGGAGGCGACCGCTCGCTGCGCCTCGAGCACGTCCTCTACCTCGCACACCGAGCCGAGCTCGAGCACCCGGTCCCGGGCGGCGTGGTCGGCCAGCATGCCGGCCTCCGCGCCGGCCTCCGGATAGCCGAGCGTGAGACGGACCATGAAGCGGTCCAGCTGCGCCTCCGGGAGCGGATAGGTGCCCTCGTAGTCGATCGGGTTCTGGGTGGCGATCACGAGGAACGGCTGCGCCAGCTCGTGCGTGGAACCGTCGACCGTGACGCGGCGCTCCTGCATGCTCTCCAGCAGCCCCGACTGGGTCTTCGCCGGGGCCCGGTTGATCTCGTCCACGAACACGAGGTTGGCGAACACGGGCCCGGGACGGAACTCGAAGCGGCCGTTGGCCTGGTTGTAGACGTTGGCCCCGGTGATGTCCGACGGGAGCAGGTCGGCGGTGCACTGGATGCGCGAGCACTCACAACCGATCGAGGCCGCGAGCGCCCGTGCGAGCGCGGTCTTGCCCACCCCCGGGTAGTCCTCGATCAGCACGTGGCCGCCCGCCAGCAGAGCCACCATCAGCTGCTCGAGGACGACCGGGGGCGCCGTCACGGCACGCGCGACGTTCGCCCCCACGCGAGTTGCCAGGTCGGCGACGCCCTCGGAGTTCATCGGCGCAGGCCGCGTCCCCCGCGCGAGCCCACCCGCGAGGCCGGGCCCGGCGCCGGGCGGGCGGAGCGGCGACCGCGCCGCAGGCGCCCCCGCCCACTCCCTGAGAACGTCTCGCTGTCCATCGCGTCGCGGCCTTTCGCTGGGTGGAGACTCCGTTGTACCAGCCCACCACACCGCGCGGGTGCGGTCGCCGGGCTCGGCCCCGGGCGAACAGTCCCTGGGGGTTGCCCATGCCTTAAGCGTGGCGGGCGTTGGGCGCAGCTGTTACCGGGGCCCACCCGCAAGTAGGGTCCCTGCTGCCCCGTCCACGATCGGAGGAAGCCATGTCGCTCACCCTTTCATGCGCCTTCGCGACCTCGCCCGAGAGCCCCGAGCACGCCCGCGCCGCGGAGTCCCTCGGCTACGAGAACGCCTACTTCTACGACTCCCCCGCCCTGTATCCGGACGTGTGGGTGCAGCTGTGCCGTGCCGCCGAGCGCACGACGACGATCGGTCTCGGTCCCGGGGTGCTGGTGCCGAGCAACCGCCACCCGATGACCAACGCCGCCGCAATCGCCACGCTGGTCGAAGCGGCCGGGCAGGGACGCGTGATCGTCGCCGTCGGCTCCGGCTTCACCGGGCGCATGGCGATGGGTCAGCGGGCACTCAAATGGACCGACGTGAAGGCGTACGTGGAAGCGCTCCAGCGTCTGCTCGCGGGAGAGGTCGTCGAATGGGAGGGGGCGGCGATCCAGATGCTCCACTCCCCGGGCATGGCGCCCCCTCGCCCGATCGCGATCCGCTGGCTGATCGGGGCAGGGGGCCCGAAGGGCGTGGCCGTGGCGCGCGAGCTCGCCGACGGCGTGTTCGGCGCCACCCCGATCCCCGACTTCGACTGGAGCGTGTCGCTGCTCTTCGGGACGGTGCTGGAGGAGGGAGAGAGCGCCGACTCCGAGCGGGCGCTCGCGGCCGCCGGGCACGCCGGTGCCGTGAACCTGCATTACGCCTACGAGCACTCGCTGATGCCGGCCGAGCAGTTGCAGGAATGGCTCGCGGCCTACGGGCAGGTGCCGCAGCAGCGCCGGCACCTGGCGATGCACACGGGGCACCTCGTCCACGTCAACGAGCACGACGCCCCAGCGGTGACGGGAGAGTTGATCACCAGCTTCGGACTCGCCCACGACGCGGGCGGGTGGCGTGAGCGGATCGCCCAACTCGAGCAGGAGGGCGCTACCGAGATCGCCTACCAGCCGGCCGGGCCCGACCCGGTTCGCGAGCTGGAGGCGTTCGCCGCCGTCGCCCGCGGGTAGACCACGACGGGAGGCTCCCGTCACCGCGCTTCGGCGCCGGGGCGGGATGCCGCCGCCACGCCGACGCGCGAGAGGAACGGATCGATCAGGGACCCAACGTCGAGCCCGATCTCGACGAGCGGGCGCCAGGACGGGTAGACCTCCAAGAGCGCCGTGACGGCGGTGGCGACGCTCCCCGAGCCGGCCACGATCGCCACCGGGATGCGGTAATCGACGACCGCCGCGATCACCTCCTCGAGCGCCCCGTCGCCACCGGTGAGCACGAACAGCCCGTCCGAGCGCTTGACCTGGAGCACGTTGCGCAGCGGATAGTCGAGGCCCGTGTGCTCGATCTCGTCGGCTCCCGGCATCACCTCCTCGCCGACCTCGCGCATGTCGTGCTCGTTCGGAAGGTAGTAGCGGACCCTCCCGCGCCCGGGAACGTCACGGAAGCCGTCGATCACATGGCGGGCCATGCCCGTGCCGGGCCCACACGCGAGGTCGAACCCGCCCGCCGCGATCCGTGCACCGAGCTCCAGGGCCTGGGTGCGGTACGGCTCGGCTTTCCCGGCATCCCACGTCCCGCTGACGAAGATCTGCACGCCCGTCAGGCGACGGGCGACTGGCGCTCGACGAGCGCCTTGAGGTTGTGAAGGCCTCCTTCGAGGCTCTTGGTGTTCATGCGCTTGACGATCAGCGCATCCGCGACCCTGCCGAGTGGGCCGCCGGGAAGGGCGTAGTCGAAGGTCGTCGTGAGGCGGGTTCCGTCGCCCTCGGGGGTGAGCTCCCAGCGCGCACGACCCGAAAGCATGCCTTCCATCTCGAGCAGCTGCAGCTCGCCGGGACGGTACTCGAGGACCGTCTCGTCGATCCCCATCGAGAGGCCGGCCGACTTCACCTTGAAGGCGACCTTGCCACCTGCCTCCGGAAACGGAGGGGTGACCTCGATCTTCGTCATGCCGGGATACCAGTCCGGCCAGCGGGTGGCTTCGCTCAGCAGCGCCATGGTCGCCTCGGGCGAGGCATCGATCTGAACGCTGCGCTGCACGACCGCCATCGTCAGCTCGCTCCCGGCTGCTCGTGCTGGCGTGCGAGGGCGGAGAGCTGTCCGGCGATGACGGCCGGGACGACGGCGCCGCCGCGACCCGCCCCGTTCTGCTCGATGACCCGCTGGATCGTCTCCTCGGGCACGCCGGCCGCGCGTGCGTGGGCGACGGCCTGGGCGATCATCGCCTGGCCGCCGGGGCCCATCAGCCTCATCGCGGTCCTCCGGCGGGGGTCGCAGCCTCCACGGGTCCAATCCTACGTCAGGTCGAGGGTGATCAGGTGATGCGGGAGGCCGGGCTCGTGGATGAACCCCTCCCCCACCACCGTGAACCCCAGGCGCTCGTAGAAGCCGAGTGCGGTGTCTCTTCCGTTCGCCCATAGGAGGGGGACCTGCTGCTCGTGGAGCGCCCGGATGGCGTGGTCCAGCAGCTCGCGCCCGACGCCGCGGCCCTGACACGCGGGATCGACGGCCATGAAGCGGAGCTGCACCGCCTCGACGTCCGCGGCGGATGCGCACGGACGGGGGTAGAAGCTCGCCACGCCCACCAGCCGGTCAGACTCATGGGCTCCCAGATGCCACACCCCCGGCAGGTCGTCGTCGGGGGTGGGAGCCGACTCCAGGCTCCCATCGCGGAGCACCCGCGCGCGGAGGTCATAGGTCTCGCGGGCGCTGACGGGGCTGATCTCGACGACCACATCGGCGCTCATCTGCGGGCCGTGTTCGCCCAGCGACGCTTGCTCCCGGAGCCGGTGAGCTGATCGAAGTGGTCGAGCGCCTGGCCCGAGCCGGTGGCGACGCAGGTCAGCGGTGACGCCGCGAGGGTGACCGGAACACCGGTTTCGGCGGCGACGAACTCCGGGAAGCCCCGCAGCAGGGTGCCACCGCCTGCGAGCAGGATCCCGCCCAGCGCTATGTCGCCCGTGAGCTCCGGTGGGGTCTGCTCGAGGGTCTCCTTGATCGCATCGACGATCTCCTGCAGCGGGCCGGCGATCGCCGAGCGCACCTCCTCGCTGCGCAACTCGATCTGGGTCGGTAGCCCGGTGATCAGGTGGCGGCCGCGGACCTCGGTCGTCTCTTCGGGCTGGAGCACGACCGCCGACCCGATCGCGATCTTGATCGCCTCGGCCGTCTGTGACCCGATGGCGAGCGAGTAGGCGCCTCGGAGGTAGCGGGTGATGGCTTCGTCCATCTCGTAGCCGCCGACCCGCAGAGAGCGGAACAGGGCGATGCCACCGAGCGAGATGACTGCCATCTCGCTCGTGCCGCCACCGACGTCCACCACCATCCGCCCGACCGGCTCGGCGATGTTGAGGCCCGCACCGATCGCGGCGGCGATCGGCTCCTCGATCAGGTGCACGCGACGGGCCCCCGCCGCAAGCGAGGCCTCCTCGACCGCCCGCTTCTCGACCTCGGTCACGCCCGACGGCGCACACACGATCAGACGGGGGTGGGCGCGGCCGCGATCGAGGACCTTGCGGATGAAGTAGCGGAGCATCTGCTCGGTGACCTCGAAGTCGGCGATCACCCCATGACGGAGAGGGCGTGTGGCCGAGATGGTGGCGGGAGTACGACCGATCATCCGCTGGGCCTCCTCGCCGACGGCGTGGACGCGACCGGTCTGGGAGTCCGACGCGACCACCGACGGCTCCGACACGACGATCCCGCGGCCGCCGACGTACACGAGGGTGTTCGCCGTGCCGAGGTCGATGGCCATGTCCCGCACGCCGAGCGCGGGAGCGAGATGCCGGCGAGACACGTCACGGCGCGAGCCATCCCTGTGAAAGCGCATCGGGACAGACTGGCAGAAGTCAGGGCCGTTCGACGAGCCCTGGATCCGTCGGCCGAATCGCTCCCTAACCTCCCGTTGGTGCCCTACGCCGGCTTTCTGAGGTCCCTCCGCGACCGCGCGTTCACGGTGATCCGGCCCGTCGCAATTCTCGTGGCGGTGACATCGACGATGTTCAGCACCGCGACGGGACAGGCCGCGAGCACTGCCACGGTCGAAGAATATCTCGTGCGTGCGGCGACGGCGTGGGAGGCGTATACGACGCCGAACGGACAGATCATCGATCCGCTGGTGCCCGAAGTGAGACAGGACAACTACGGGAGCATCATGCTCGCGGACACGATGCTGCAACTCGGTGCGCGCCGGGGCGACGCAACGTTGGAGGCGACCGGTGCCGCGATCGTCAACCGCAGCCTGCAACTCCCCGAAACGAGCGGGCCCTTCAATCTGGAGGCCGTGGCAGAGTTCATCCACGACGGAGAAGCCGGACGGTTTCCACTCGGCTATTGGCCCGAGGTCGCAGGTGCAGTGAGAGCGTTCGGCGCGCACATCGTGGGCGCTTCCAGAACCGGCCACTGCCTACCGGTGCCGACCTGTTACAACAACTGGCATCTCGTGTGGGCCGCGGGGATACTGTCGCTGCTGCAATCGGGCGTACCGTTGGAAAACGCGGCGACGCTGCAAGCTGAAGCACTCGAATATCTGGAAGAGGCGGGGCTGTGGCTCTCGAAACCCTCGAAGCCCACGCTCGTGCCCGGGGCCGCCGAGCTTTCGGACCCCGGGGCCGAGCCCTCGGCGTATGCGGCCTTCTCGGACGCCCAGTTGGAAGAGATCGCGGACGCGGCACCCTCCTATTGGAACCGCAAAAATCAACGCCTGCGAACAAGCGCAGACGCGTGGTTGTTACAGGAGATGGCGCCTGACGGACAACTGGTGTACGCGGGGAGGTCGCTCGACCAGTCATGGGCGCAGACCGCGGCGGCTTACGTGGGTGCGAGGGAGAGCGCGCTCGACCCGGAGCGGGCGAGCGAGTGGAGTGAATTCACCTCTCGCGCATTCTCCTACCTGGAAAGCGCGTATGGACCCGACGGCGATGGGATCATCCCGGTGGTACCAGGGCTGATGGTCTCCCCGGAACCAGCGATCATGGATCCCTACGCGAGTGAGAACTGTTACGCCGGGATGACGTTGTGGTGGCTCGTGGAGGCGCTCGACAACTGGCCGGCCGACCCACCGAGCACGGCGCTTCCGGCTGACGCTCCCGACTTCGTGGTCGGGGATCTCGCTTCGAGCGGACTGGTGTGGGGACGGTCGGGGTCCGTGTGGTGGAGCGTGCAGGGACGACGGGTGTGCGGGGGCGACCCGCGCTGCGAACAGGGCCTCGCGGACGTGATGCTGTTGAGTGGGGGCCGGTGGCGAGCCCTGTTGGCGCTGCGACCGATCCAACGAGGCCAGAGCAGTCAGTGGGAACTGGGATTCGCCCATCACTTCAAGGCCGTACCCGAGTTCACACGTGTCAGCTCCAGCGGCAGCGTCGCGACACTTCACGGCTTCTACTACGGGCCCCGGAGACACCGGCGCAAGGTCACCTGGCGGGTTCTCCCGACAGCCACGGGGGTTGTGATAGCGATGAGACCAACCTCACGGGCGTCGGTGAGCGCAAAGATCTGGCTCGCGCCGCAAGCCACGGCGGAAGCGATCAACGGCGAAACCACGGTGGAGCCCAATGTCACAACGGCTTCGGGAGTGGCCACCCCTGAGCTTCTCCGCTGGGCCGCGGGGACACCCGCGATTCTGAGCCTCCGGGGGGCGGGATCGCTCGAATAGGATCGGCTCATTCTGGGGCGGGGCGATCTGCGGTACCTGGTGCGGCTGCGTGCCCTGCCGTTACGGGTAGCGATCTTTGGGTGGCGGGCACGGCGTGTCGCTTCGCGCATCGGTGATCAGTTCAGCCTTGTCTCAGCCACTCGGGCGCCCGACCTCGCGGTGGTTCTTCGGCTTGGACGAGGACGCCGACACGCCGTCGAGATCGGGACGGGGACCGGCTGGACATCTATCGCGCTCGCCCTCGCAGACCACGAACGCACGGTCGTCACGTTCGACCCGGTGTACCGCCCCGAGCGCGAGCGTTATCTCGAACTGGTCGACGAAGGAGTCCGAGAGCGGATCACGTTCGTGAACGCGTCAGGATCGACGGGACCGCAGAACAACGACCCCATCGAGCTGCTCTACATCGACGGCGACCATGATCGAAAGGCCGTGATCGAAGACTTCTCGGCGTGGCAGACCGTGCTCAGCCCGACTGCGCTGGTCGTCTTCGACGATTTCACCCATCCCGAGTACCCGGGAGTCCGTGAAGCCGTTCGTGACCTCGGCCTGGAGGGCCGGCAGTACGGAT
>DATJOU010000033.1:0-7032 GCA_035506775.1 Solirubrobacteraceae bacterium
GCGGATGCGGTTCTCGTGCACGAACCGCTGGGCGAGCGCGAGCCCCAGGTCGAGCTCGCCGAGGATCGCATCCGCTGCGACCCTCACCCCGTCGAGCTTTACCTCGGCGTGGTCGGTGGGCATGTTGAACGTCCACCAGTAGAACTCCACGTCCAGCCCGGGGGCGTCGCGGGGGACGATGAAGGCGGTGATGCCGCGCGGCTCACCGGGTGAGCCGGAGGTGCGGGCGAACACGAGGTCGTGGCTGGCGCGGTGCATGCCCGAGTTGAAACGCTTGGCGCCGTCGATCACCCACTCCTCGCCGTCACGGCGGGCGACCGTCTCGAGGTAGGTCGCGTCCGAGCCGTGGTTGGGCTCGGTGAGCCCGAACGCGAGCCCCGCTTCCAGGCGCAGGGCCGGCTCCAGCAGCGCCCGCTGCTGCGCGGGCGTGCCGAACTCGTGCAGCAGGATCACGGTGGGGAAATTCCCGATCATCGAGGTCTCGCTCTGGGGGTCGTTGTGGAGACCGATGCCGAGCCGGTTGAGGTGCTCTCGCACTACCGCGAGGACGAGGTTCGAGCCGTCGCGCCCTCCCAGCTCGGCCGGCAGCGCGAAGCGCCACAGGCCGGCCCGGTCCGCGCGTCGGACCATCTCCTCCAGCAGGTCCTCCCACTCGCGGCTGGGTATGCCGCCGCGCTCGAAGTCGGTGCGGGCGATCTCGCGGCGGTGGTCGAAGAAGCGGGCGTTGTCGTCCTGCGCTTCGAGCGGTCTGACCTCGCGCTCGATGAACTCGTCCACCTCGTCGATCAGGGCCTTCGTCTCCGCTGGCAGCTGTTCGTTCATCGGTCCTCCGTGGCTGGGTTTGTCAGGTTCAGATAGCTCGGGTTGGCGACCTCCAGCTTGGCCCGCACGGTGTCGCGCACCGCCGCCAGCACGTGCGGGTCGCTCGCGTCGAGTCTCCCCTCGCGGATCGCGCCCGCCAGCTCCCGCTCGTCGGCACAGCCGACCGCGGCCAGCGCCGCTGCGTGGATCGCGGCGTGCTCGGGCGCGTGCTCCAGCTCGCGGGCGACGATCCCGAGTGCCCTCAGCACGACCCGCAGCTGGAAGGCGGCGCGGCCCTCGAGCTGGGGCAGCACGTCGTCGCCGAGCGCCTCCCGCGAGGCGTGCAGCAGCTCGACGGCCGTGGGGCGGTCGTGCAGGGCCGGGATCGGCTCGGCGCGCGAGGAGCCCGGCGGCCCGGCCGCGGCGACGTCGAGCGGGACGCCGAGCAGCTCGAGCAGATCCCACTCGACTTCGCACGCGCGGCGCCCGATCACCGCGTGCTCGACCGAGCGCCTGGCTCCCGACAGATGCGAGAAGGCCTGCATCACGCAGATCACCCCCCACCGAAGCGTTCCCGCCAGCTCCCACCACGCCAGCGCCGAGGGATCGACGGCCACGCCGCTGTGGCGCTCGTAGGCCTCGAGCAGCTGCGCCCGCGTGCCGAGCCCCGCCGCCGGCCGGTCGCGGCGGGTGAAGCGCCACGCCGGCACGCAGATCCAGCCGAGGTCATCGACGGGGTCCCCGGCGTGGGCGAGCTCCCAGTCCAGCACCCCCGTCAGCCCCTGCGCTCCGAACATCAGGTTGCCCATGCGGAAGTCGCCGTGCACGACCGTTCGCCGCAGCCGGGGCGGACGGCTGGGGGCGAGCGCCGCGAAGGCCAGCTCGAAGGCGGGATGGGGCTCGCCGAGCCGCTCGTGCCACTCGCGCAGCCCGGCGAGCGGATCCTCGACCTCCGGCAGGCCCGGCAGCGCGTCGCCGTCGAGCGGGATGCGGTGGATGGCCGCCAGCGCCGCGGCCAGCTGGTCGATCATGCGAGCACCGTCGGGGACCCCCTCGCCGGCCACGATCGCCTTCGGGTCGCTGGTCCCGGGGACCGCCTCCAGGACCGTCCAGCCGCTGCCCATCGCGCCCCCGCCGGGGCCCTCTGCGATCACCCCCGGCACCGGCACGCCCGCCGCGGCGGCCGCCCTCAGCAGGGCCGTCTCGGGAGGGGCGCGGACGACTTTGTCGGTGCCCCGGGCGATCTGCACGACAAGCGCCCCACGCCCCGCCGTCGAGAGCAGGAAGGTCTCCCGCGAGGCGCCGCTGCTGAGCCTGCGCAGCCCGCCCTCGAGCGGTTCCCCGAGCGCGTCCTGCAGGTGGCGCTCGATTTCGAGCCTGCGCTGCTCGCCCCCTCCCCTGCCGCTCTGCATCCGGCGGCGGACTATAGGCTGAGCCCGAGGATGAGGCTCGAGGGGAAGGTCGGGATCGTGGTCGGGGCCGGGCAGTCGCCGGGAGAGACCATCGGCACCGGCCGCGCGGCCTCGCTGCTGCTCGCCCGCGAGGGGGCCCGCGTGATGCTCGCCGACCGCGACATCGACTCGGCCCGCGAGACCGCCAGGCTGATCTCCGAGGAGGGCGGGGTGTGCGAGACCGTCGCCGGCGACTGGACCAGCGCCGGGGACTGCCGCGGGTTCGCCTCCGCCTGCGTGGAGGCGTGGGGCCGGATCGACTTCCTGCAGAACAACGTCGGCATCGGGGGCGGCGGCGATGGCCCACCCCGGCGCATGACCGAGGACGCCTACGACCGCATCATGGAGGTCAACCTCAAGGGCTGCGTGCTCTCCTGCCAGGCCGTCGCCCCGGTGATGTGGGAGCAGCACGGGGGATCGATCGTGAACATCTCCTCGGTGGCGGCGCTGGCGGCCGCCGTCTCCCTGACCGCCTACAAGATCGCGAAGGCGGGCATCAACGCGCTGACCCAGTCACTGGCGATCGAGAACGCCTCACGCGGCGTTCGCGTGAACGCGATCATGCCCGGCCTGCTCGACACACCGATGGCGATCGACTCCTGGGCGCAGGCGCTCGGGCGCCGGCGCGAGGACGTCCGCGCCGAGCGCGACGCGCTCGTGCCGCTGCGCCACAGCATGGGGAGCGCCTGGGACGTGGCCCACGCGAGCGTGTTCCTGCACTCCGACGAGGCCTCCTTCATCACCGGCGTGGCGCTGCCCGTGGACGGCGGCCAGCTGGCCCGCGTCGGGTAGCGAGGCCCCGCCGGCCGGGCCCGGCCGGCGGCTCGGCTACCCGGCGCGCACGCCGGCCAGCGGCGCGGAGGTCCCGTACCGCGACTCGGCCTGGGGGGCCGCCCGCCGCGCGGTCACCTGCACCCGCACGCCGTGGCGAGGGGTGAGCGTGACCCCTTTCAGCACCACCGGGTCGGGGCGCTCGCGCGTCGGGCGCAGCTCGACGGCGGGGACGATCACCCGCAGCACCTCGACCATCTCCGCCTGCGCGAGCGCGGCTCCGATGCAGCGCCGGATGCCGCCCCCGAACGGAAGCCATGCGTAGGACTCGGCGCCCTCCTCCAGGAAGCGCTCGGGCCGGAACTCGAACGGGCGCGGATACAGGTCCTCGCGCATGTGCACGAGCGCGATCCCGGGGAACACGTTGATGCCCGCGGGCAGGTCCCAGCCGGCGACCGTGCGGGGCCTGGTGAGCCTCCGCTCGACGGCGTCGATCACGGGCCGCAGGCGGAAGGTCTCCTTCATCACGGCGTCGAGGTAGGCGTCGCCGTCGCCGTCCTCGAGCTCCTGACGCAGACGGGCCAGCACCCGGGGGTTGCGCAGCAGCAGGTCGAACGCGAACGCCAGCCCGGTGGCGGTGGTCTCGTGGCCCGCGGCCAGCATCGTGAAGAGCTCGTCGCGGAGCTCCTCGTCGGTCATCGCACGGCCGTTCTCGTCGCGGGCCCGCAGCAGCAGCGAGAGCACGTCGGTGCGCTCCTCGAGGTCGGGGTCCGAACGCCTGCGCGCGATCTCCTGGTAGAGCAGCGCGTCGGCGTCCCGCCGCGCCCGCGCGAAGCGACCGCCGGGACTGAGCGGACCGAGGTCCACCGTCAGGGCCGGCACCAGCATCACCAGCGGGTTGCTGTCGATCACCGCAATCAGCTTGGCCCGCAGGCGCGCCATCCGTTCCGGGTCGCTGACGCCGAACACCGCGCGGCAGATCACCTCGAAGGTGAGCGCGCGCATGCGCTCCCTGAGCACGAGCTCGTGGCCGGGCGTCCAGCCGGCGAGCTCGCGTTCGGCCGCCTCGCGGATCACGTCGCGGAAGGCGGCCACGCGCGAGCCCTGGAAGGGAGGCAGCAGCAGCTTGCGCTGGCGCAGGTGCTCGGGCCCGTCCAGCACCAGCACCGAGTGCGGCCCCAGCGCCGGCTCCATGAAGGAGTTGGCCTCTCCGGCACGCAGGTCGGACTGATCGCCGGTGAACAGCTCGCGGATCGCCTCGGGGTCGGCCACGTATACCCCCTGGCCGAAGCTGAGGAAGCGCACGCTGAAGACCGGGCCGTAGCGGTGGTACCACGCCTGCAGCATCTGCAGCGGCCGGTAGACGAAGCGGGCCGTGGTCACGGTCGCCGGCGTCCGCGGTCCGGGGGGCAACGCCATGTCCGGATCTTAGGCTCGCGGACGGCGCGCTGCGGTGAGCACCGGGCCCGGCGGGAGGAGCGCCGGGCCCGGGCAGTTTGGCTGGCCGGTCGCTGTGGCGGAGCGGCCGTGCTAGCTCAGAACCCCTTGCACTGACCCCACTCGGGACCGAACACCGTGTTCGGGAGCCCGTCGTTGGTCGGTTCGGGGGAGTTGCCGCTGCACGCCAGCGGGCCGAAGATGTGGTTGCCCTCGACCTCGGCACCGACGTCGGTCCCTTCGAACGCCGGGCCTTCGTTGTCGGCCAGGACCAGCGGACCGACGATCCAGTCGCCGCCGACCTCGACCCCGGCCTGGTTGTGGAACAGCAGCACCGGACCGTGCACGAGGTTGCTGCCGCACGCGGGCGTGCCGTCGTCGCCGTCGTCGCCGATCATCACGTACTTGGTCCCGTCGTGGGCCGTCACCGGACCGTTGACGAGGCTGTCGCAGACGCGCACGTAGTTGGCTTCGCGGGCGCCGACGCCGCCGTTGACGCGCGACTCCTGGACCTCGACCCCGGCGCCCGGGGAGACGAACACGCCGCCGTTCACCTGCGCCCCGAGAAGGCAGTAGCGCTGGCCGGCGGGGACCACCACGCCGGCGTTGATCGTGCCCGTCAGGGTGCTCGTGCAGCCCGGCATCAGTTCCGTTTCTTCGGGGTTGGGCGACCACTGGGGGCCGACCGGTGGCCAGTGCGGGCCGGACCCGTGCGGCGGGCCCACCGGTCCGTGCGGCGACCCGTGCGGCAGGCCGCCCGGGCCCCCGTGCGGGGGACCTCCGTTCCAGCTTTGGCCGTGAGCGCCGGGGTCGGCGGTGGCCGTGGCGGCGGTGGCGGCCACCAGCGCGAGCACGCCGGTCGCGAGCGCCGCGGCCGCCAGCAGCCGGGCCGCGGGGTGCATGGCGTCGCGGGGCGCGGCTCCGTGCGAGATGCCTTTCATCTTGCCTCCCTCTGTCAAAGACGACATCGGCCGCGCGGGCGCGGCGATCAGGCGGAGCGCCACGCGCGGGTGCAGCAGGCCCTCGGGGATATCAGCGGGGAACGGCCGCGAGGTCGGGCCTGGACGGATCGCCGACGGGGGTCGCACGGGCATCGAGTGGCACAAACACGGCCTTCTGTTCCATTTTCTGCGGGGTCGCGATAGATTTCCGTGACAAACCGCGCGCGGTCATGCGGCCGTGGCGCACGACCGAGGGGATGGGGATGTTCGATCTATTGGGGGTTTCGAGCCGGATCGCCCGGGTGGCGGCCCTGGTGGCGCTGGCTGCTTTCGCGCTGGCGCTCGGGATGGGCGGCACCGCTTATGCGAAGACGGAAAAGGCCACCTGGCTGTGCAGGCCGAAGAAGGCGCCGGACCCGTGTGAAAACAGCCGGGAAACGACGGAAGTGACCTACAGCGGCACCGAACGCAAGGAAACGAAGGTCGCGGTCGGCAAGACCAAGACGCCGCCGATCGACTGCTTCTACGTGTATCCGACGGTCTCCGAACAGGAAGGCCCGAACGCCAACCTCACGATCGAACCCCAGGAGACCCAGATCGCGATCGACCAGGCGTCGCGCTTCTCGCAGTACTGCAAGGTCTACGCGCCGATGTACCCGCAGCTGACGCTCAAGGCGATCAAAGGCCCGGTCAGCGAAGAAGACGGGATCACGGCGTTCCTCGGCGTGGATAAAGCGTTCAAGGAATACATGACCAAATTCAACAAAGGCCGCGGCGTGGTGCTGATCGGGCACTCGCAGGGCGCGGTGATGATCGAGAACCTGATCAAACTCGAACTCGAAGTCCAGCATCCGGAATGGCTCGACCAGCTGGTCTCGGCGATCATCCTCGGAGGCAACGTGATCGTGCCCGAAGGCCACCTCGAGGGCGGCATGTTCGCGGACGTGCCCCTGTGCACCTCGGCCGCCGAGACGGGCTGCGTGATCGCCTATTCGACGTTCCTCAAAGAACCGCCGGAAGACTCGTTCTTCGGCCGGCCCGACAGCTCGCTGCTGGGCGGCAACCCGCCGCCGCCGGGCTCGGAAGTGGCGTGCGTGAACCCGACGCTGCTGGTGCAGAACAACGACAGCGAGGGCACGCTGCTGCCGTACGCGCCGACGACGCCGTTCCCGGGTGAAATCGGAGCCGGCTCGCCGACTCCCAAAGCGGAAACGCCGTGGGTGCTCTCGAAGGGCGTCTACCAGGCCCAGTGCAAGCACGAAAACGGCGCCACCTGGCTGGAGCCCAGCTTCAAGCCGGGGGTCAGCGAAGAAGAGCAGACGAGCCTGGCCGAACACGCCGAAGTCGCCGAAGAACTGATCGGCCCCGAATGGGGGCTGCACCTCTACGACGTCAACATCGCGCTCGGCAACCTGGTGAACACGGTCGCGATCCAGTCCGCGGCCTACCAGACCGAACACTAGGCGCGCGACACCGAGCCCTCAGCGGGCATCGTGCGCGGGCCGCCCATCCCCTCGGGCGGCCCGCGCCGGTGCCCGCTGTGAGGCCTCGCCCCGGCCGGCGTTCCGGCCCTTAACCGAGCCGGCCGATGCGCTCCACGAGCAGCTCGGTGAAGCGCTCGGGGTCGATCT
>DATJOU010000034.1:0-4891 GCA_035506775.1 Solirubrobacteraceae bacterium
GGCTCGGCTTCGAGACCAAGATGGGGGTCGCCCTGACCGTGGTCCCGGGGATCGTCGCCGCCTGGATGTGGATCGCCCCCGCCGCCCGGGGAAGGCTGCACGCGCTGCGCCAGCTGCTCGCCGGTGGTGTGGCGATGGTGCTCGTCGGCGGGGCCTGGCCGGCGCTCGTCGAACTGACCCCGGCCGGCTCCCGTCCCTGGATCTCGGGGACGAGCGACAACCGCATCCTCTCGCTGATCTTCGAATACAACGGCCTCGGACGCGTGGACGGGCAGGCCGGTGGCCCGGCGGCAGGTCCGGGTGGCTCCCAGAACAACATGTTCGGAGGCTCCTCCGGCCCTCTGCGGCTGCTCAATGCCGCGCTCGGGGGCCAGGTCGGCTGGCTGCTCGGCTTCGCTGTCGTAACCACCCTCGCGCTGGTCCTGACCTCACGACTGCGCCGGCGGGACCCGCGGAGCGGGTGGCTGCTGGCGGTCGGCGGCGCGTTCCTCGTCACCGCCCTCCTGTTCAGCTTCGCCAGCGGGATCTTCCATCCCTATTACGTATCCCTTGTAGCGCCCTTCCTGGCCGCTCTCGTGGGCGCCGGTGCGGGCGAGCTGTTCGGCCGCCGCCTGAGCCTGCGGCTGGTGGCCCCGCTCGCGATCGCCGCGGGAGTGCTCGGCGAGCTGGTGATCCGCGGCAACTACCCCGCCCAGCTGCACTGGCTGGCACCGGTCCTGATCTGCACCGGGGTCGTGACGGCGGCCGTGCTGGTGCTCGGGCGCTCGCGGCGGGCACGCACGATCGCGCTCGCGGTGGCGATCGCGGGTCTGCTGCTGGCGCCCGCGGTGTGGGCCGTCGACACCCTCTCCTACGCCACCAGCTCCACCTTCCCCTCCGGCGGCCCGGTGGCGGCCGAGAGCGAAGGCGGGCAGGGCTTCGGCCCGGGGGCCGGAGCGCGCGGGCGCTTCGCCGGCGGCTTCGGCCCCGGTGGCGCGGGCGCACCCCCCGCCGGTGGCCTCGGCCGGGGCGGCCCCCCGGCTGGTGCGGCCAAAGGCGGCTCGGGAGGCCCCGGCGTGACCCTCTTCGGCCCGGGTTCGAGCACCGGTGGGGCTGCGGGCTCGGGAGCCGGCTCGGCACTGCGCGGTGGCTTCGGCGGCGGGACCGGCGCCGGCGGCAGCCCGTTCGGCGGCAGCACCGGCTCGCTCGACACGGCCCTGACCTACGTCGACTCCCACGGCGGCGGGACGCTCGCCGTCTCGAGCCAATCGGGGGCCGCCGAGGCGATCATCGAGCGGGACGCCAACGTCGTGGGCATCGGGGGCTTCTCCGGCCGCGAGTCGGAGGTCACCCGCTCGTGGCTGGCCGAAGAGGTGCGCAGCGGCAAGATCCGCTGGGTGCTCGACGAAGAAGGCGGTTCCGGGCAGGGCATCGGCGGCGGCCGGGGCGCCGGGGGACGGGCCGGCGGGGAAACCCGCGTGGGCGCGAAAAAGGTGATGGCGGTGGTGGCCGAGACGTGTAGCCGGGTAGCACTATCCAGCTCCGGCTCCACGGCCAGCGGCACCCTGTATGACTGCGCCGGCGACGCACAGGCGATCGCCGGCTGACCGCAACACCCGCTCCACGACACGGTTTTCGTCGTATATCGGTCGAAGCCACGGCCGCTTCGGGGACCCCCGGCAGGAGATCGGCCTGCGGCGTGCAATAACGATCAGGTAAAGGGCGCAACTTCACGCCTGTATGGGCGTCCATATGGGTAGACAAGACGTGAACGCCGCTACCGGGAGGTCGTAATGAGGGTGAAAGTAAGAATCCTGCTGCTCGCAAGCGTGGCCGCATGCACCCTCGCCCTATCGGCCTCCGCCGCCTACGCGTCGTTCGGGATCGAACCGGAAAAGTTCGTGGCCGTGAACTGCAAGGTCTCCACGTGCGCACAGACGACCACCACGATTGGGCCCTTCACCTACTCGGAACCGAAGAAGCCGTCTACCGAAGACGCTGAAAAAGAAGGCTTCACCCAGGCCGGAGGCCGGGTGCCGTTCGGGATCACCGACTTCAAGGTCAAAACCACCGGCAGCCTGCCGACGGAGGTGCCGGAAGGAGAACCGCTGACCCACATCAGGACCGACGTCGCGCCCGGGCTGGCGACCAGCCCCGTTGCGGTCCCGCAGTGCAAGGAAGCGGAATTCAAGGGCGTCGAAGTCGCCGAAGGTGTGTTCACCGCACCCAGCTGCTCGCAGGAATCCGAAATCGGCAGGAACTACGTGACCGTGTACGCGGGCGGGAACGACATCCCGCTCGAAGGTGTGGTCTACAACCTCGAACCGGCCCCGGGGCACGCCTCCGAATTCGGTGTCGCGGTGAGCTTGGCGCCTCTCGGATCTGCGTTCTACGCCCACACACTCATCAAAGGCAACGTGGAATGGGGTGTCGGCTCCGCGCTGGATCCCAGCCGCATCGGGTCCGGGACCCTGAAGGGCGATTACCACGACTACTTCGAAATCGAAGTGTCGCCGAGCCTGCCGCTGATCAGCTCGAGGCTCGTGTTCTTCGGCAACAAGAACCAGAAAACGGGAGAACCCGACGACTTCATCACCAACGGCACGAGCTGTCCCGGAAGCGTGACGACCTGGCTGACGCTGGAAAACAAAGAAAAAATCGTCGACAAACAGCCCTACGCCAGCCCGCTGAGCCTCGAACACTGCGACAAAGTGCACTTCGAACCGGCCTTCGCGGTGACCCCCACCGAACTCCTGCACGACGCCGGCGACGGTTTCGCCACCGAAGTGGCCGTCAACCACGAACCGGAAGCCGAAATCGACAACTCCGAGGCCAAGACGATCTCCGTCCAGCTGCCGGAAGGCATGACGCTGAACCCGTCGGCGGCCCCGGAACTGACGTCCTGCTCGCCCGCCCAGGCGCGAATCCACAGCTCCGAACCGGGCGTCGGCTGTCCGGCCAAATCGGAACTCGGGACCGTCAGCCTGGAAGTGCCGACGCTTCCGCCGGGGTCCCTCAAAGGCAACCTCTACCTGGGTGGCCCCGAATCCGGGCCGATCACCGGACCTCCGTACATCATGTACCTCGACGCCGAGTCGGCCAGGTACGGCGTGTCGGTCCGCCTGAAGGGAGAAGTGTTCCCCAACGAAGCCACCGGGCAGCTCACGACGGTCTTCAGCGAACTTCCCGAACAGCCCTTCAGCAAGGCCACGCTGCACTTCAACGAAGGCGCGATGGCCCCGGTGGCCAACCCGCTCGCGTGTGCGACCGGAGTTGCCACCGCGCTGCTGACCCCCTACTCGGAAACCGGCACCGTCTCCCGTGTGTCGAACCCCCTGTCGTTCTCCGGCTGCACGAACCCGCTCGCGCTGGTTCCGGCCCAGACGACCTCGGTTTCCGACGCCAACGCCGGCGCCGGCACGGCCTTCACCTTCAACCTCGAACGGCCCGAAGGCAACCAGTACCTGTCCCAGATCACGACCACCCTGCCGAGGGGGCTCGCCGGAGCGGTACCGACCGTCGAACAGTGCCCCGAACCCAAGGCGAACGAAGGCACGTGCTCGAGCGCCAGCCAGATCGGGACGGCCACCGTGCTCGCGGGGGCCGGCAGCAAACCGGCCTCGTTCACGGGTCCCGTGTACTTCACCGGGCCGTACAACAACGCTCCGTTCGGTCTCTCGATCGCGGTGCCGGCCGTGTCCGGGCCGTTCAACCTGGGGACCGTCGTCACGCGGGCCACGATCAACGTGCAGCAGTACACCGGGCAGGTGATCGTCGGCACCACGCTGCCGCGGATCGTCAAGGGCGTCCCGATGAGGATCCGCAAGATCACCGTGACCGTCAACAAGCAGGGCTTCATGTCCAACCCGACCAACTGCGCCGCGCTGAGCACGATCAGCTCGGTCACGGGCTTCGTCCCCGGCACGGGCGAAGGCGCGAACGTCACGGCCAGCTCGCCCTTCCAGGTGGGCAACTGCAGCGCCCTGCCGTTCAAGCCCGCGTTCACCGCGACCAGCAGCGCGAAGGTCACGAAAGCCAACGGCGCCAGCCTCGAAACGACGCTGAAGATGCCGTCGGGCAGCTCGAACATCAAATCGCTGCTCGTGCAGCTGCCCACGCAGCTCGTGTCGCGCCAGACGACGCTCAACAAAGCGTGCCTGGCGGCGGCCTTCGAAGCCAACCCCTACTCGTGCCCCTCGGGCTCGTTCGTGGGCGGGGTGACCGCCAAGACGCCGCTGCTGCCCGGAACGCTGAAAGGGCCGGCGATCCTCGTGTCCCACGGTGGTGAAGCGTTCCCCGACCTCGACCTGCTGCTGGAAGGGTCGGGAGTGCGCGTGATCCTCGTCGGCCACACCAAAATCACGAAGAAGGTCACGACCACCAACTTCTCCGAAAACCCCGACCTGCCGGTCAGCTCGATCACTGTGAACCTCCCGATCGGGTCGCACTCGGCGGTCACCAACAACGGTGAACTGTGCCCCAAGCCGCTGGTGATGCCCACCACGATCACCGGCTGGACCGGGGCCACGGTCAAACAGAACACGATCGTGAAAGTCACCGGCTGCGGTGTGCGGATCACGGGCTCGAAGATCGTCGGCAACACCGCCTACGTGACGGTCCGGACCTTCGCCGCCGGACGCATCAGCGGCAGCGGCAAGCACCTCAGGACCGTCTACCGGAAGGTCTCCGGGCCGAAGAAGTCGGTGTCCCTGAAGGTGCCGCTGACCGGTGGCGCCCGCCACCGCCCACTGAAGATCCGCCTGAGGGTCGGCTTCGTACCCAGCAAGCGCAGCCTCGGCACCTCGACGGCGTTCCGCAGCGTCACCTTCCGCTAGCCGCTCCCGATCGGTGCGCAGCCGCACGACCCTCGCCCCGGTGGTCCCCGGGGCGAGGGCGACTGCGCCGGCCCGCG
>DATJOU010000035.1:0-5810 GCA_035506775.1 Solirubrobacteraceae bacterium
ACGGCCACCTGCGCGGCGAGGAAGTCGTTGTCGCCGAAGGAGATCTCGTCGGTGGCGGTGGTGTCGTTCTCGTTGATGACCGGCAGCACCCGCCACTCCAGCAGTGTGCTGAGCGTCTGGCGGGCGTTCAGGTAGTGGGTGCGGGCGCTCATGTCGAAGAACGTGAGCAGCACCTGGGCGCTGGTCACGCCGCGCTCGCGCAGCAGCTCGTCGTAGACGCGGTAGAGCTTTCCCTGGCCGACCGCGCTGGCGGCCTGCAGGGCGCGTACGGAGGTGGGCCGCTGGGGCAGCTCCATCACCTGCATCCCGCGCGCGATCGCCCCGCTGGTGACGATCACCACCTCGCCCCCGTCGCGGTGCACTGCGGCGAGCAGCTCGCACAGCGACGCCAGCTCCTCGGTTCGCAGCGAGCCCTCGCCGTCGGCCACGACGCTGGACCCGAGCTTCACGACGATCCGCCTCATCGCCGGGGATTCTTGCTTGCCGCCGGGTTCCGCACCGTCACCGCGGGTCCAGCTCGAAGGTCACGCCGGCGATCTCGACCTCGTCCCCGGGCTTGAAGCCCTCCCGCTCCAGCGCCTTGATCACGCCGATGTTGCGCAGCCGCTCCTCCAGGTGGGCGAGGGCCTCCTCGTTGTCGAGGTCGAAGCGTTCGAGCAGCCGCTCGATCCCCCGGCCGCGGACGGCGAAGGCGTTGTCCTGCAGCCGCTCCACCTCGAACCCCTCCCGCGGGCGGGGCCGGAACAGCATGTGCTCGGCCAGCTCCGGCTCGCCGGCGGGCGCGGCGCCGTCGGCGGCCCTTCCCCCCACGGGGCCCTGCGGGTCGGGGTCCGGTTCGGCTGGGACGCGGGCCAGCAGCTCCCCTGCCAGCTCGCGCAGGCCCGCCCCGGTGGCGCTCGAGCACGCGAGCACGGGCACGGCGGGGCCCAGGCGCTCGCGCCACTCGCCCACCCGCTCCTGGATCGTGGTCTCGTCGAGGAGGTCGGACTTGGACAGCACCAGCACGCGCGGCAGCTCGGCCAGTCGCGGGTCGTGGGCGGCGAGCTCGCGCTCGATCGTGGCGTGGTTCGCGGCCAGGTCGGCTCCCTGCCCCTGGGAGAGCTCGGGGGCGATGTCGAGGACGTGCACGAGCAGGCGGGTGCGCTCGATGTGGGCCAGGAACTCGTGCCCCAGGCCCGCACCGTCGCTGGCACCCTCGATCAGCCCCGGGATGTCGGCGATCACGAGCTGGCGGTCGTCGCTCTCGAGCACCCCCAGGACCGGGGACAGGGTGGTGAAGGGGTAGTCGGCGATCTTGGGGGCGGCCCGCGTGAGGCGGGCCAGCAGCGAGGACTTGCCGGCGTTGGGGAGCCCCACGAGACCGACGTCCGCGAGCAGGCGCAGCTGCAGAGAGAGCCACCCCTGCTCGCCGGGGAGCCCCCGCTCGGCGAAGCGCGGGGTCTGCCTGGTGGCGGTGGCGAAGCGCTTGTTGCCGGCCCCGCCACCGCCCCCGCGGGCCAGCAGCACGCTCGTCCCGGACGTCAGCAGCTCCCAACTGCGTCCCGTGAGCGACCCCTGCTCGTCGTCGTCGGCCTCGATGCGCGTGCCGGGCGGGACGGGCAGGTGCAGCGTGCGCCCGTCGGCGCCGTGGCGCAGGGCACCGGACCCGTGGCCGCCCCGGCCGGCCTCGTAGCGGGCCCGGCGGCGGTAGCTCTGGAGGTCCCTGAGGGACCCGTCGCAGACCGCGAACACGTCCCCGCCGCGCCCTCCGTCACCGCCGTCGGGTCCTCCCCGGGGGACGTGTGCTTCGCGGCGGAAGCTGACGGCGCCGTCGCCGCCCGCCCCGGCCTGGATGTGGATCCGTGCACGGTCGTGGAGCATCTCGCGAGCAATCGTGACAGGCCCGCTTACCGGGGCCGGGGAGGCGGATCTGCTAGATGCCCTGCAGCCGGAGCGACCAATCCCCGAGACCAGGAGGACCCAGCGCGATGAGTGACCCAGCAACCTCCAACCGCGGTGTCTTCCTGATCACCGGCGCCTCCTCCGGGATCGGCGCCGCCACCGCCCGCCGGGCGGCCGAGGAGGGCTGGCGGGTGGTGCTGGCGGCACGGTCGGTGGACCGCCTGCAGGAGCTCGCGGCGGAGCTGGGCGGCAGCGAGCGCGCGCTCGCCGTCCGCTGCGACGTGACCGAGTACCCGCAGCAGGTGGAGATGGTGGCGGCGGCGCTCGAGGCCTTCGGTCGGGTGGACGTGGCCTTCGCCAACGCCGGCTTCGGCGGCAAGCGGGGCTTCTCCGAGGACACCCCCGAGCACTGGCGCGACATGGTCCTTACGAACGTGCTCGGAGCCGCGTTGACGATCCGCGCCACGATGGAGCAGCTGGTCGCCAACCGCGGCCACCTGCTGCTGACCTCGAGCGTCGCCGGCCGGCGGGTGCTGCCCGGGTCGTTGTACTCGTGCACCAAGCATGCCGTCACGGCGATGGCCGAGGCGGCCCGCCAGGAGCTCCACGACAAGGGCGTCCGCGTCACCTCGATCGAGCCGGGGATGGTCGACACGCCCTTCTTCGACCAGCGCCCCAAGGACGCGCTCCAGGACGACGACATCGCCCGAGCGGTGATCTACGCCGTCAACCAGCCCCCGCACATGACCGTCAACGAGGTCCTGATCCGGCCCACCGCGCAGGCCGGGTAGCCCCGGCGGGGCGTCCCGGAGCCGCTAGGACTGCCCGGGGGCGGGCACCACGCTGACGGTGCGCCCGCTGCGGCCGGTCTTGAACTCGACCGTCCCGGCGGCGATCGCGAACAGCGTGTCGTCCTTGCCGATGCCGACACCGTCGCCGGGCTTGAATTTGGTGCCCCGCTGGCGAACGATGATCTCTCCCCCGCTGACCTTCTGGCCGGCGAAGGTCTTCACGCCGAGACGCTGGGCGTTGGAGTCGCGCCCGTTGCGGCTCGAGCCGAGCCCCTTCTTATGAGCCATCCTGGTCGTCCTCCTTGGCGGGCGCTTTCAGGTCGCCTTTCGCGTCTTTGGCCTTCGGTTTGGCTGCCGCTTTGGCTTTGGGTGCGGGTTTGGCTTTCGGCTCGGCTTTCGCTTTGGCGGGGCCTTTGACGGCGGCGGGCGCTTTGCCCTCGGGCTCGGCGGCTTTGGCTTTCGCTTTGGCCGGCGCTTTCGCGGCCGGCGCTTTGGCGGCCGGTGCTTTGGCGGCCGCTTTGGGAGCCGGCTCTTTGGCCTGCGGCTCGGCTTTGGCCTTGGCCGGGGCTTTGCGTGCCGCTTTGGCCCCGTGGGAGATGTCCAGGACCTCGATCTGGGTGAGCTCCTGGCGGTGGCCGGTGCGGCGCTTGTAGCCGCGCTTGGGCTTGAACTTGAAGACCCGCAGCTTTTCCCCGCGGACGTGGCCGAGCACCTTGGCGGTCACCTGCACGCCCGCGAGGCCGTCCTTGTCGAAGACGGTCTCCTCGGAGCGGAACAGCAGCGGCTCGAGCTTCACGTCGGCACCCTCCGCGGCCTCGAGGCGCTCGACCAGCAGCTTCTGGCCGCGCTCTACGCGGTACTGCTTGCCGCCGGTCTTGACGATCGCGTACATGGTCGGTTGCGTGGGTGCTGAGAGCTGGGGTGGGCTGGTGCGGCCGCAGCCGAGGCTCGGAGCGTCCTACTCGGCCTTCGCCTTGGCAGCGGAACGGCGTCGCCCGCCTCTGCGGCCACGACGCCGAGGCTTGGATTGTAGGCCATCGTCGGGGCCGTCGCCGTTGGGGGAGACCTCGGCCGTGTCCTCGCCGACCTCGTCCTGCACGGACACGGTGATCTCGGGCTCGGGCGCCGCCTCGCGGGCCGAAGGGCGCTTCGGGGCCGCCTGCGAGCGGCCCTCGCGGCGGCTGCGGGTGCGGGGCCGGCTCGGCCGGGTGGGCGCGGTCACGACCTCACCGGACTCGTCGAGCAGCAAGGCCGTCGCGGCCGTGCGGCCGACCTGGTCGATGCGCACCATCCGCTTCTCCCCCACGCTGCCGGCGGCGCCGGCGATCGAGATTATGTAGCCGTCGATTTTGGCGACCGCGTCGTCCTCGTCGTACATGTGCGGCTCGACGATCTCGACCAGCACCTCGTCGCCGGGGCGGAACGGCAGCGCGCGCTCCTCGACCTCCTCGCGGGTGCCGACGAAGGTGATCGCGAAGTGGTCGAGGGCGAGCCCTTCGGAGCCCTCGAACAGGAATGATTTGCCGGTCTGCGCCTCGAGCGCGTGCAGCACGCGGGCGCCGTGGCCGGTGAACTGGGTCGAGACCCGGGGGTTGACCTGCACCAGGAAGGCCTCCGCGTCGGGGTTCTCGGCGGCGAGGTCCCGCAGCCTCCGCTCGAAGTCGATCGCGATCGTTTCCTCCGAGGGGATCACGCCCTCCCCCTCGCAGGTGGGACACGGCCGGGTCATGATCTCCCGCACCCCCTCGGTGACGTTCTGGCGCGTCATCTCGACCAGTCCGAGCTTGGAGATCTCGGCCGTGAAGGTCTTGGTGCGGTCCTCGTCGAGCGTCTTGCGCAGCGTCTTCATGACCGCGTCCCGGTTGCGCGCGCGGGCCATGTCGATGAAGTCGATGACGATGATCCCGCCGATGTCACGCAGGCGCAGCTGGTTGACGACCTCCTCGGCCGCCTCGAGGTTGGTCTTGGTGATCGTGTCCTCCAGGCCGGCCCCCTTGCCGCGGCCGATGAAGCTTCCCGAGTTGACGTCGATCACCGTCAGGGCCTCGGCGTAGTCGATGATCAGATAGCCCCCGCTGGGCAGGTCCACGCGCCGTGAGAGAACCCCCTCGATCGCCTTGTCGACGCCGAAGGCCTCGAACAGCGGCTCCTTCTCGGTCCACAGCTCGACCCGCTCCACCAGCTCGGGGGCGGTGCGGGTGAAGAACGACACCAGCCGGTGGTGCTGCTGCTCGTCGTCCACGATCGCCCGCTCGAAGTGGGCCGAGAAGATGTCGCGGACGACCCTCACGGACAGGTCGGCCTCCTGGAAGACGAGCCCCGGAGCGGGGGTGTCCTCGACTCTTTTCTCGAGCACCTCGTGGAGCTTGTGCAGGTACTTGAGCTCGCGCTCGAAGTCCTCGCGCTTGGCGCCGTGGGCGGCGGTGCGGATGATCACGCCCCCGTCCCCCAGCTCCAGCCCGGAGGTCTGGCGGCGCAGGCGGGCGCGCTCGCGGTCCTCGAGGCGGCGGGAGACGCCGACGCCCTCGCCGGTGGGGGCGTAGACCATGTAGCGCCCGGCGATCGTGAGCTCCATCGACAGGCGCGCACCCTTGGTCTTCAGCGGGTCCTTGACGACCTGCACGACGATCTCCTGGCCCGGCTTCAGCAGCTCGGAGATCTTGCGCCCCCCGCCACGCCCGCGACGGGGCGCCTCGACGCCCGGGAGGACGATCTCGTCGACGTGCAGGAAGCCGTTCTTCTCGAGCCCGATGTCGACGAAGGCGGCCTCGAGGCCGGGCAGGACGTTGTCGACCTTGCCCTTGTAGATGTTGCCGACGATCGAGCGCTGGCCGCGGCGCTCTATGTAGAGCTCAGCGACCCGGTAGGGGTCCTTGGCGCCGGCGCGGCTGCGCGAGCGCGAGGAGGAGGAGCGGGCGGCCGCGGGTGCTCCCGCGGCCTCCATGAGCGCGACGCGCGTCTCCGCGCGGTCCACGCTTACAAGCACTTGCTTTTTCAATTTGAACCAATCTTTCAATGGGGGGAAGTGCCGGGCAGGGCGCCGGGCGCCGGCGCGCACGCATGCGGCGCGCTCGGCTGAGGCCTCGGCTGGTGTGGATCTGCTCGGCTGACGTTCGCATCTCGTTACTGCGACCTAGA
>DATJOU010000036.1:0-3109 GCA_035506775.1 Solirubrobacteraceae bacterium
TGCTCCCCTGCCGGCGCCCCTTCCCGCCGGAAAGCCGTGCGTATGACGCGCCCCGTAAGGCTAGTCCTCCCCGACCCGGCCTGTCAACTTGGCCGAGCGGCCGATCACCGCATCGTCACAGGGAGCGGTAGGCCTCGGCGAGGCGGCTGACGCCGGTCTCGATCTGCTCCGGCGTGACCCCGGAATAGGCCAGCCGCAAGGCGTTGTGGCCGCCCTCGAGCATGAAGTCGGTGCCCTTCACGAACGCCACCCCCCGCTCGGCGGCGGCCTCGAACAGGGTTGCGACGTCGGTCCCCTCGGGGAGGGTGACCCACATGAAGTAGCCCCCCTGGGGCTCCACGAACTCCGCCTCCGGGAGCTCGCGACGGAGGGCGGCGGCGAGCGTGGCGGCGCGCTCGGCCAGCGCCGCCCGGACGGTTTCGATCGAGCGCTCGATCGCCCCGGACGCGCAGAACTCGTACACGATCGACTGGGCCACCATGTTCGGGGAGATGTAGGTGTTGGTGGCGAGCTTGGTGATCGCCGCGATCAGGTCCTCGGGGCCGACGAGGTAGCCGACCCGGATCCCGGGGCAGACCGTCTTCGAGAACGACGACGCGTACACCACGTGCTCGGGGTTCAGCGACAGCATCGTGGGCGGAGAGGCCTCGCCGAAGCGCAGCGCGACGTAGGGATCGTCCTCGAACACGAGGAAGCCGTGGTCGCCGGCCAGCTGCAGCAGGCGCTGGCGCTTCTCCACCGACAGCGTGTAGCCGGCCGGGTTCTGGAAGTTGGGGATGATGTGGGCGAGCGTCGGTCGCACGCCCCCCGCCGGGCCGAGCAGCTGCGCCAGGGCGTCCACGTCGATCCCGTCGGGCTGCAGCTCGACAGGATGGATCCGCGCGCCCCGTTCGCGCAGCGACAGCAGCGTGCGGTCGTAGGTGGGCCGCTCGACGATCACCTCGTCGCCGGAGCGGACCAGGTGCTCGAACAGGAACGCGTCCGCCTGCATCGATCCGTTCGTGACCAGCACCCGCTCGGGCGCCACCCCGTGGTGCTCGGCGATCCAGTTGCGCAGCCGTGGGTAGCCGATCGAGGTGCCGTAGGCGGTGGTCCCGCCCGGGTCGCTCTCGAAGGCCCGGACGGCCGCGTCGCGCAGGCCGTCCACGTCGACGATGTCCAGCGACGGGGCTCCGCGGGCGAAGGAGATGGTCGAGCTGGGGGTGCTCGGCATAGCGGCGTAGCTTAGGCGCCCGAGCAGTTCGTCGTACTCGTGCGTGAGCTCCGAGGCGGTCCGCTCCAGGCGCTCGCGGAAGCGCAGCAGCTCCTGGGGGGCCGTGGGCGCCCCGACCCGGGGCGCCGGGGCCCGGGGAGCAGCTCCTGTGGGCCCGGGGCCGCCCCCTGAGCCGGGCTGCGCGTACGCCGGCGCGGAGCCGGGGACCTCCAGCGCCTCGTCGATGATCCTGCCGTCGTGGGGGGCGAGTCCGTCCCCGGCGGGGACCGCCGCGGGCGCGGGCTCGGAGATCGTGCGCAGGGCACGCTCGAGCTCTCCCATCTTCAGCTGGAGCTCGGCGAGCGTGCTGGCGATGCCCTGGTCCACCACAGGCAGCCTAGCCCGCGAGGGCGGGGTACGGTCAGGCGGCTCCCGCGGTGGTGCCGCCGAGCACCTCCACGGCGATCGTGGCGGCTTCCGTGGGGGTCCTTCCCACGCGCACGCCTCGCTGCTCCAGCGCCTCGGCCTTGGCTGCGGCGGTCCCCGAGCTGCCGGAGATGATCGCCCCGGCGTGACCCATCTGCTTGCCCGGGGGGGCGGTGAAGCCGGCTATGTAGGCCACCACGGGCTTGCTCATGGTGGCCTGGATGTAGTCGGCCGCCTCCTCCTCGGCGGACCCGCCGATCTCCCCGGCGAGCACCACCAGCTCGGTCTGCTCGTCGGCCTCGAACAGCTCCAGGACGTCCACGAACGAGGACCCCGGGACGGGGTCTCCGCCGATCCCCACGATCGTGCTGCAGCCGAACCCGGCCTGGGCGATCTCGTTGCCGATCTGGTAGGTGAGGGTGCCCGAGCGGGACACCACGCCCACGTTTCCGGGCTTGAAGAACGACGCCGGGATGATGCCGACGTTGGCCTTCCCCGGGGACAGGATGCCGGGGCAGTTCGGCCCCACCAGCCGGGTCCCCGGATGGTCGCGGGCGAGCGTGTTGTAGACCCGGAGCTCGTCGTGGGCGGGGATCCCCTCGGTGATCGCCACCACCAGCTCCACGCCGGCGGCCGCGGCCTCGAGGATCGAGTCGGCCGCGAAGCGGGGGGGCACGAAGATCATCGCCGTGTTCGGCTGTGACTCCGCCATCGCCTGCTCCCAGCTGTCGAACACCGGGATCCCCTCGACGTCCTGGCCACCCTTCCCAGGAGTCACCCCGCCGACCACGTTGGTCCCGTAGGCGCGGTTGTTGCGCGTGTGGAAGGTCCCCTCGCGGCCGGTGATGCCGGCCACCGCCAGGCGCGTGCCCTCGTCCACCAGGACCGACATCAGGCGCTCGCTCCCACCGGCCGTCCGGCGGCCAGCGCGACCACCATCTCGGCGGCTTCGTTCATCGTCTTGGCGGGGTGGACGTTGGGCAGGGCGGCCTGTTGCAGCAGCCGTCGGCCCTCGACGTCGTTGGTCCCGTCCAGGCGCACGACGAACGGAACCTCCGGTTTGATCGCGTCGAAGGCCTCGATCAGGCCGCGGGCCACCTCGTCGCCACGGGTGATCCCGCCGAAGATGTTGAACAGCACCGCCTTGACGTTGTCGTTGGCGAGCAGCAGCTCGACCGCCTGGCGGATCTTCTCGGCGTCCGAGCCGCCCCCGGCGTCGAGGAAGTTGGCCGGCGAGCCCCCGGCCCGGGCGACCACGTCGAGGGTCGACATCACCAGCCCGGCGCCGTTGCCGAGGATGCCGATGTCGCCGTCGAGCTTGACGTACTGGACCCCCTGTTCACGAGCCCGGCGCTCGATCGGGTCCTCGTTCTCGGTGTCCGACAGGGACTGGTTCTCGGGGTGGCGGAAGAGGGCGTTGCCGTCGAGGGACACCTTCGCGTCGAGGGCCCGCACCTCCCGCTCGGGGGTCACGATCAGGGGGTTGATCTC
>DATJOU010000037.1:0-4168 GCA_035506775.1 Solirubrobacteraceae bacterium
TGCTGGTGATCCCCGCCCGCGACCTGCACCCCCTGGGCGAGCGCTGCCCGGAGATGAGCTCCTGGCTGCGGGAGCGGCGTGCGGCCGGCGACTCGATCGCCCAGCACGGCTTCCTGCATGACCCGCTCGGGGTCCGTCCCAACGACGGCCGCGCGCTGATGCTGCGGGGACCACGCGGCGAGTTCGCCGGACTCGACGAGCGCGAGGCACGCCGAGCGGTGGACGCCGGGTGGCGGATCCTGAAGCTGTCGGGTAACGAGCCCGACGGCTTCGTGGCGCCCGCGTATGCCTACACGCCGCAGCTGCTGCGCGTGCTGCCGAGGCGCTTTCGCTGGTGGGCCACGCTGCTGCACGTGCGGAGCTGCCCAGCCGGCACGGCGACCGCCGTCGCCCTCGACAGCGGCCTGTCCCCGGCCTGGGGGGCGGGCTCGCGGGGGCGGCTCGGCAACGCGCTGGCACCCTCGCTGATCCGAGTCGGCGGGCGTCTGGCGGGACACGTCCTGCGCGTGGACGTCCACCCGGCCTCGCTGCAGCATCCCCGTGAGATGCTCGCCCTCGAGTCGGTGCTGGGACGCGAGAGCGTCCGGCGCAGGCCGGTGACCCTCGGCGAGGTCCTCTACCGGCGGGCGGTGAGGCAGCCGACGCTCGAGGTCGAGGGCGCCGGCGGGATCACGGCCGAGCGGATCGCCTGAGCCTTCGGGGCCCGTCGAAGCCGAGGGCCTATTGGCCGGCGTTGAAGATCGAGGGCGCCAGCGGCGTTACGCCGGACAGGCCGGCGTAGCCGAGCCGCTTGACGCCGAACAGGTCCTCGATCGTCGCCAGCAGCGAGAAGTGGTCGTACTGTTCCTGGCTGCTTTCGTGGCCTTTGATGAACGGGGACAGGAGCAGCGCCCCGACGGCCCCGCCGCCCAGCGGGCGCCCGGTGATGCCCACCGAGGCGGCGCCGAGGTTCGGGAACCGCGGCTGGCCGCAACACGAGCTCGAGTCTTCGAATTCGCCGCTCGAGGGGGCCTCGTCTGTGGTGATGACCAGCAACCCGTTCTGCTTGTAGGCGCCGGAGGCCAGGATCTCGGGCACCACCCGCTGCAGGAAGGAGTTGACGTCGGAGGGGCCGGACGGGGCCCCGGGGGCGCACGGCGTGGGAGCCGCGTCGTGGCACAGCCCGGGGACGATGTAGGACAGACTGGGCGTCTTCGCGGCGCTCGCCAGGTCCGGCTTGAGCTCGTCCATGCCCGTCTCGGAGCGGGCGCAGGCGCCCGAGCCGGTGAGCGACTGGAAGTAGGCGAACGGGTCGCGATAGGTCGCGTAGGGGCCGGTGGAGCCGGCGGCGACCGAGGCCCCGGCGGGGGGCGTGGTGGGGTCGGGCTGCCCTAGGACGGGGTGCGAGCAGGGAGGTGTGGGGCTCGATCCTTCGCCCACCCCTTCGAGGTACGCCCGCCACCGCAGGTGGCGCTGTTCGAGCTCCCCGGGGAGCGTCGCCACCGAGGCCGGGTACACGCACCCGGCGCCCAGCGCCTGCCCGTCGGCTCCCATGTTCCCCGGTTCAAGCGGTGCGTAGGACGGGCAGTCGGCGGCCGTCTGTGGGGTCGGTCCCTGGCCGCTGACGAGCGCGATCTCGTCGGGCAGCTGCTCGTGGGAGATCGCGTCGTAGCTCGACAGCAGGGCGCCCTTCGGCTCGAGCTGGGTCGCGAGGTAGTGGGCCTTGGATTCCGGGCCGAACACGGCCGCGTAGGGCTCGTCGGACAGCACGATCAGGAACACGTGCCTGATCGCCGGCAGCGTTTTGCGTTCTTTCGCCGGCGCAGGCTTCGGCTTGGGCGCCGGCGTGGGGGTGGTGGACGAGGCCGGCCGATGGGGGTTGGTCGCCGCCTGGGCCGGGTTCGGGGCCGGTTCCGGGGTCGACGCTTCTTCGGCGGGGGGCGCCTCTTCGCTGCTCGCGCTCTGGCCGGCGGTCGCGGTCGGGGTGGGCGTCACGACCACCTTCACCGGTGCCCGCTCGTCTGCGAGCGCGGCCTGCTGGACGGAGTCTCTCGCCGCCCGCCCGATCAGAACGCCGAAACCGAGGAACACGGCCACCAGCACGGCCATCACCTTCCGGGACGGCAGCCGGACGCCCGCGAGGGTCGGCCTCGGGACCCGGCTCACAGGCCGTTCTGAGACTGCTCGCCGAACGTGTCGGGGAGCTCGTCCATGAGGCGCTCACCGCACTGCCAGCAGAACTGTGCCCCGCGGCTGTGGGGGGCCGCGCAGACCGGACAGCGCGCGCCCGCCAGCTCGCCGGGCGAGCTCAACAGCCGCTCCACCTCGGCCAGCTCGGCGTCGCGCTCCTGCAGGACCGCGGCGCGGCGCACCAGCACGTCGAGGCGGAAGTGGTCGCGGATCGCCATCTCGTACGTGAGCCCCCCGAGGTCCCAGTGGAGCTCGGCGACCTCCTGGGTGAGCGCCTGGCGGCGGCGCTCCAACGACATGCGAGTGTCGATCGATTCGCGCAGGGGTCCCAACCGGCTAGCTCCTGCGGGCAGCCGTCCGGGTCATCCGGTTTCGACCACGTCGGGCAGGTTCTTGGAGGCTTCCACGTAGCTCTTGCCCTTGCCTTTGAGGGATTTGAGCACGGACGGTGGAGCGGGGTGGCTGAGACTCGAGTGCACGTGCGGGGTCGAGGCTCCGGAGCCGCCACCGGAGGAGCCCCCCCCGGAGCTGCTGCCGGCGATATGGATCACCTTCGCGGCGGGGAACTTGGCGTGCACTGCAGCAAGCGCTTTCTGAGCCTGCGCGCTGGTGTGGTAGTCGCCCGAGTAGATCACGTACTGGCCCGCCGGCAGGCTCTTGAATTCACTCGATTCCAGCGCTCCGACGGCCGGCGCCCCCTTGGCCGTGGCGGCGGTCTTGGCGGCCGTCACGGCCGCCACGGTGCTCGAGGAGGGAAGCGTGCTGAGCTGGACCGTGTAGCCGCTGCGGGAGGGGGGCCAGTCGCTGGTGAAGCTCGCTTCGGTCGCCGCCGTGCCGGGACTCGCGGCCGGGGCCTGCTCGGTGATCACCTGCTCTTTGGCGGGCGCAGGTTTGGCGTTCCCCGCCCGCCCGATCAGCACGCCGACGCCCATCGCGAGCAGCAGCAGGCCGACGCCTCCGAGCACTCCCAACACGTTGCTGCGGGGCGCCTTGGCGTCCGGCGCGGGGGGTGCGTCCGGCGGGGCGGCCGGGGGGCTCTCGCCGCCCGCGCCCGAGGCGCGCCCCAGCAGAAAGCCGCTGACCGGAGCCAGCCGCTCGCCGCACTCCAGGCAGTAGCGCTGGTCGGAGGCGATGGCCGAGCCACAGGAGCTGCAGCGGGCGCTTGCCTCGGAGGAGCCTGCGGAATCGCCTGCTAGCGGTTCGGTTGACGGTTCGGTGGACACGGCGGAGCCCCTTGGTCGAATGATGAAGGGCGGCCGACGCTGCTGGCGCCTACGGCTCCTCGGATCTTATGGTCCGGCGCCGAACGCCGTTCATCGTGATCAAATTGTGAAGGCCGCCGCGGCGAATCTCCGCGTGCAGGACAGCGAATCGTTGACAGCGGGGCCGTGTTCCATCAGGGTGCGGCACCTCGTGCCGAAAGCTCGGAGCGCTCACTCGACGATGCCGACCGACCCCAGCCAAGCCACTCGACCGCCTCTGCGTCCACGCGGGCGCCGGCGTGCCTGGCTGCCGGCGTGCCTGCTCGTCGCGTTCGCCGCACTCGCGGCCTGGCTGCCCTCGGCGCAGGCGACGCAACAGGGCCCCCCACAGGTCGCCACCGGCGGTTTCAGCCACGTTCGCGGCACCTCGGCCGAGCTCGAGGGGACCGTGTTCCCGCACGGCCTCGCCACCACCTACTTCTTCCAGTACGGGCCCACCACCGCCTACGGCTCCAACACGCCCGAGGTGGTCCTGCCGGCCGCCACCTCGCGCATCAAGGTCGGCCAGGTCACGACCGGACTGCAGCCCGGCTACCACTACCGGATCGTCGCCTTCAACGCCGCCTCCAACGGGCTCGCGAGGGTCGGCAAAGACCACGTGTTCGACGCGAAGTCGCGCAAGCTCAAGTTCCAGCTGCCCAAATCGCTCGAACCGATCGCCTACAAGCAGGGCTTCACGCTGACCGGGAAAGTGACCGGGAACGGCAGCGCCGGCGTCGGGGTCGAGCTGCAGGAGA
>DATJOU010000038.1:0-13581 GCA_035506775.1 Solirubrobacteraceae bacterium
GACGTCGACCAATCCGATCGCGTCGATCTTCGCGTGGACGCAAGGCTTAACGTACCGCGGGAAGATGGACGAGACGCCCGACGTCGAGCGATTTGCCGAGACGCTCGAGCGCGTGTGCGTCGAGACGGTCGAGAGCGGCAAGATGACCAAAGACCTGGCCCTGCTGGTCGGGCCGGATGAGCCGTGGCAGACCACCGAGGAGTTCCTCGGCTCGGTCGAGGAGAACCTCCGCGCCGCCCTCGCCTGAGAGGCCGCCGGCCAAGCGTCAAAACGAACACCACCGAGGAGAAGAGCTTGTGAGCAATCCCGTACGTGTCACCGTCACCGGAGCGGCAGGGCAGATCGGTTACAGCATCGTGTTCCGGATCGCATCCGGAGAGCTGCTCGGGAGCGACCAGCCGATCGACCTGCGCCTGCTGGAGATCCCGCAGGCGATGGGGGCGCTCGAGGGTGTGGCGATGGAGTTGGTGGACTGCGCCTTTCCACTCATGACGGGACTCGACCTCCACGACAACCCGGCCGACGCGTTCGACGGCACCAACGTCGCCCTGCTGGTGGGTTCCAGGCCCCGCACCAAAGGCATGGAGCGGGCCGAGCTGCTGAGCGCCAACGGGGAGATCTTCACGGTCCAGGGCAAGGCCCTGAACTCGGTGGCGGCCTCCGACGTGAAGGTGCTGGTGGTCGGCAACCCGGCCAACACCAACTGCCTGATCGCGATGAACAACGCCCCCGACATCCCCCGCGAGCGTTTCACCTCGATGATGCGCCTGGACCACAACCGGGCGATCGCCCAGCTGTCCTCCAAGCTGGCGGTGGGGGTCGGGCAGATCACCCAGATGGGGGTCTGGGGGAACCACTCCCCGACCATGTACCCGGATCTCTACAACGCGCTGGTGAACGGCACCCCGGCGGTCGAAGTGGTCGACGACGACGAATGGATCCGGGACGAGTTCCTCCCCGGCGTGGGCAAACGCGGAGCGGCCGTGATCGAGGCCCGCGGTGCCTCCTCGGCCGCCTCGGCCGCGAATGCGGCGATCGAACACGCCCGCGACTGGATCTCGGGGACGACCGGCGAGTGGGTTTCGATGGGCGTCCCCTCCGACGGCTCCTACGGGATCCCCGAGGGGCTCATCTGCGGCTTCCCCTGCACCTGCGCCGGCGGGGAGTACAGGGTCGTCGAGGGGCTCGAGATTAACGATTTCTCACGAGCCCGGATCGATGCCTCGGTGGCCGAGCTGGTGGGCGAGCGCGACACCGTCGCCGGCGCCGGGATGATCTGAGCCGCCGCTCGCAGGAAAAAGGGGCCCCTCCGATCGGAGGCGCCCCTTCTTCGAGCAATCGCCGGGTGCTGCCGGGGTCGCCCGGCGCACGGTGTACCGGGAGCGTCAGCCCCTCGGGTACCAGCCCCGGTCTTTCTTCTGCACCTTTTTTTCGGACTCCAGGCCGGGGAGCACGCGGTACAGGTAGTTCTGCTTGATGCCCATCTTGGCCGCCAGCTCGGGGATCGTGATGCCCGGCTGACCCTGCACGAAGGACAGCGCCTCAGCCGCGCGGGTACCGCTGCCTTTGCGCCGTCCGGCACGGCGTTTGGCCGGTGGCCGGCCCGGTTTGCGGGCTGCCGCTGCTTTCGGTTTGGCAGCCGCCCTTTTGGCTTTGCGCCGGGTGCGGGTTTTCGTGGCGGTCGCGGCGGCGGCGGTGGTGGTGGCGGTGGCCCGAGCCGCGGTGCGAGTGCGCGCTTTTTTGCGTGCACCGGTTCCCCGCGGGCGGCCAGGTCCGCGCCGCCGTGTGATGACGCCGCTGGCCCCAGATGCCGCCGATCCGACGACGCCAGCGAGGGCCGACGCAGCCTCCTCGAGGCGGTTGAACTCATCCACGAATGGCTTGAGCTCCTGCAACCTCTCGGAGATTTCTCGGCGCCTGTCGTCAAGAAAATCGTTCACTGGAATCCTCTTCGCTCGTGGTGTTCGCGAATTAACGCATGGAAAAACGACCCGCTGACCTTACACTAATCCTCCACAGGTGCCCCGTGGAAGTGAGCACGTAGACGATCGAGCGTGCGATGAGCCTCACGGTCGGGCATCCCCCCGACCAGCGCGCGACTGACGAGTGTGCCGATCGGGCCAAGGGGAGGACGGAATTCGTTTCGGTAGTCGAACCGGGTTCCACCGTCCTCCGCGGACAGCCGGTACTCTGTGCGCGCACGTGAGCGGGCCGGCCCTCGTCCCTCCCATACGGCGAGCTCGTCGGGGTGGCACTCCACCAGCCGCCAGTGAACCTCGAGGTGCACTCCCCGCAGCTGCAACTGCTGATCCATCCTGAAGCCGACCTTCGGCGGGCCCTGGTCCGCACGTACCAGTCGGCGGTGAATGGTGACCCACTCCCCGAGGCAGTCGGGGTCCATCACCATCTTCCATACCTCTGCGGGCGGTGCGTCGATCCTGGTCGAGGCGGTGACGAGGCTCATGTGATCTGCGGAGGGCGGGGATGCCCCCGCCACACCGTACCCGCTGCCCGTGAAGAGTCCTTACCGCGCGGCGAGCGGTTCGTGTCGTTCCCACTCCCGCAGCGCGTGCTCGACCGCCGCGTCGAAGGTGTGCAAGCGAACCCGCAGGAGCTCGTCGGCGTGGTCTTCCCGCGGTATCAGATCTCCCTGCAGCCCGGCCATCAACGCGCTCACCAGCTCGGGGTCCTCACCGGCGATCGCCGCTGCCACCCGCGAGGTGAAACCCGTCAGGTTCACACCGACTCCGACGGCCGGACGCCCGACGATCATCAGCTCGGCGATGCGGGTGAGCATCTCGCCGTAGGTCAGGACCTCGGGGCCGCCCACCTCTAGAACGTGCTGCGGCAACACCGCCCCCGCGCAGCGAGCGAGCATCTCGATCACGTCGCGCTCGTCGATCGGGCGGGTGCTGTACCTCCGCCACGCCGGTAGCGTCAGCACCGGCATCCGCTCCACCAGCCGCACCAGCAACCGGAACGATCGCGACCGCGCACCGATCACGATCGAGGCGCGCAGCGCGACCGAGTCCGGGACCGCCGAGAGCAGCACCCGCTCGACGTGCTCACGGCTGGCCAGATGCCGGGAGGCGCCCGCCGCCGTCGCGACCGCACCCCGCGGGTCCTCGCTCCGGCCCCACCGCGGGACGAGCCCGCCGAGGTACACGATCCGCTCCACCCCCGCTTGGGCCGCCGCGCGGGCGAAGTTCTCGGCCCCGAGATGCTCTCGCAGCTCGAATCCCGGTGAGCCTCGGGGGGTGGTCTCCATCGAGTGGATCAGGTAGTAGGCGAGCTCGACCCCCGCCAGCGCCCCCCGCAGCCCATCGCCGCTCACGACGTCGCCGGTCGCGAGCTCGACCTCCGCGGCGTCGGGACCCATCGTCAGCTCGAGCGCCCCGCGCAGCCGCTGGCCGTCGCGGCCGAACGCACGCAGGGTGTGGCCGTCGAGCGCCAGCCGGGCGGTGAGCTCCGAGCCCACGAACCCGCCGGCGCCGGTCACGAGGATCTGCACCCGAAGATGATTGCGCGGCCGGCGCCCGATCCCCGGGGCGTCCGCAAAATGCCCGCTGGAGGGCCAGATCGTCACACGGAAGTGACGTCTCGGCGGCTATTTCCGGCTAACGATCGGTTTTCGCTGCGATTTGCGCCATGGCGCTTGAGGGGCCCGGAGCGGGTGCCTATGATCGCTGCCGTCCCGACCGTAGTCACGAACCTCTAACACCCCAGGCGGGGGGAAAGCAGTTGCCGGTGGCCAGCAGGCAGAGCACGCGCGCGCCCAAACGCGCGACCAGAAAGGTGAGCTGCGAGGAGTGCTTCTTCCGCGCCAACCTGCTGTGCGCGCTGGCGCTGGAGGAGCCGTGTGCGACCTTCCGTCCCAAGGACGCACAGCTCAAACCACCCGGCCAGCTGCGCCTCGTGTTCCGCCAGGAGCGCCGCACCCGAGCCGCCTGGTCGTTCCCCTCCGCCCAGGAACAGGCCGCCCTGCACGTCTAGCGCCGGGCACCGGGCCGGGGCCCGGGGGCGGTCTGACTCCCGTCCAGCCCACCCCTCCCGCGAGCCGTCCTCGGGCGCTCTGTGGGTATATTGGTCGCCGGACAGCAACCTTTCGGAGGGCGGTGCCAGATGTCAGCGAAGGGCAGGTTCAACAAGGCGGAAGAAGCCGCGAGGGCGGCTCGCAGCAACCAGTACCTGCAGCGTCTCGTCGAAGACGAGCAGCTGCGTTCGAACTTGATGTCGGCCTACGGGTCGGCCCGCAGCGCCTACGCGCGCATGAGCAACGGCAAGCCCGCCGGGCGCGCCCTGCTCGAGGACCGGAAGCTCCAGCGCGAGCTCTCCGACGCGGTCGCGTCGCTGCGTGACGCCACCTCGGCGTTGCGGGAGCCGCCGCGGCGCAGGCGCCGCCGCCGGGGCCTGACGCGGATGCTCGCGCTCGTGACGATCGGCGGCATGCTCGCGCTCGTGCTGAGCGAGGGCCTGCGCTCCAAGGTGCTCGACATGATGTTCGGGGCCGAGGAGGAATTCGACTACAGCTCCACCACCGCTCCGGCCACGCCGGCGCCGGCACCGGTGAGCTAGCCGCAGCTGCGCCGGGAGGGGCCGCGGGTGAGCGCCCCAGACACAGCCGCCGCGGAGGTCGTCGCCCGAGAGGGCACCGAAGCCACCGGTACGCGTACCGGTGGCCGGTCCCTGGAAGGGGAGAAGGCCCAGCGGATCATCGACGCGATGCGCTCGAGCGTCGCCCGCCGTGGCAGCACCGGGTCGACCTTCGACCACGTCTCGCGCGAGGCGGGGGTCTCCCGGGGGTTGCTCCACTACTACTTCGGGACCAAGGAGCAGCTGCTCGCGGAGACCGTCCGCCGCGACTGCGAGCTGCGGCTCGAGCAGCTGGAGCGCCAGCTGTCCACCGCCCAGACGTCCGACGACTTCATCAGCCTGATGGCACAGACCCTCAAGGAGACGGTCTCGGAGGACTCGGAGTTCATCACCCTGATCTTCGAGCTGTTCACACTTTCGCGTCGCAACCCGGAGATCGCGGCCGAGTTCGAGGACCTCGTCCGGCGCACCCGCGAGCACGTCGGGCGGATGCTGGCGGCGGCCGAGCGCGACGGCGTGGTGAGGTTGCACGAGGAGCCCGAAGCGGTGGCCGAGATCATGTTCTCACTCGGCGACGGGATCGCCCTGCGGATGCTCAGCGAGCCGCGCCGCGACTACACCTCCACGATGCGCGCCGCGGTCACCTGCGCGCGCGCATTGCTGAGCGATTAACCCTCCCAAGCGCGCCTGACGGCGCCCCTATAATCGGCGGCCGATGCCGATCTACGAGTACAGGCGCCCCGACGGGACGACGTTCGAGATACAGCAGTCCTTCAGCGACGACGCGCTGACGGCCGACCCGGAGACGGGGGTGCCGGTCGAACGCGTGCTCCACGCCCCCGCCGTTCACTTCAAGGGCAAAGGCTTCTACAACACCGACTACGGCAAGCGCAAGCGCGGTCGTCCGAGCAGCGACGGCGACTCCTCCGACAGCGGCGGCGAGGGCTCCTCCTCGGATAGCTCCTCGAAGTCCTCCACCGACTCCAAGGGCGGCTCCGAGAAGTCGTCAGGCGCCGCCAAGGACGGCTCGTCCTCGAAAGGCGAGAAAACCGTCGCGGCCGGCAGCTCCGGCGCTTCCTAGCTGCTGGCGCGCCGCCGGGCCCGGTCAGCCGGCCATGAAACGCGCGACCGCGGCACGGCGGGCGCCTTCGGAGACGGTCAGCCCTTCTTCGCCGGACGGCAGCACGACCTGGCCGGTCGGGTAGAGGACGTGGGTGGCGGGCGTGCCGCCGACCGTCAGCGCCGCGAACAGCCCGAGCAGTTCGACGCCGCTCATGTCGGAGATGATCGCCGGGGGGGCGTTCCAGGCGATCAGCGGCATGCGCAGGAAGCTCGACGGGGACATCAGGCGCGACTTCATGTCGTTGAACAGCGCCTGCTGGTGTTCCTCGCGCTGGATGTCGGTCTCGTCGGGCTCGCACAGGTTCTTGCGCGTGCGCGCCAGCGCCAGCGCCTGCTTGCCGTCGAGGTGATGGGTCCCGGCGGGCAGGCGCAGGGTGTAGCCGCCGTTGGCGGAGCCCCCGTCCAGCTTCGAGACGATGCACCCGCCGGTGTAGGTGACACCCCCCATGGCGTCGATCAGCTGGGGGAAGTTTTCGAAGTTCACTTCCACCAGGTGGTTGATGGGGATGTCGAGCCAGTGCTCGATCACCGAGATCGACAGCGCCGGTCCGCCGAACTCGTGGGCGGCGTTGATCTTCTGCAGCCCGTGACCGGGGATTTCCACCACCGTGTCACGCGGGATCGACAGCCGCGCGGCATGCCCTCCGCCGGTCCGGATCAGCATGATCGTGTCCGAGCGCCCGGGGCCGGTCGTTTCGGCCCCCGGTTCCCTGCTGTCCTTCTGGCGCCGGTCGGACCCGAGCACGAGGATGTTGTTGGCCGAGGTCAGCGGGAAGCCGGCCGGGTCCAGCACGGCCGACACGTCCGACGGCGGGGGCGTGCGCTCGAAGTGGGAGCTGAGCAGGAACAGCACCACCGACAGCAGGACCCACCCGAGGATCGCAAGGCCGAGACCGAGCAGGATCCGCTTGGGGGTCGCCCAGCGGCGCCAGCCGGCGCGCTCGCCGCCGTCGCCGGTCTTCTTCGCCCGCGCCTTCGGGGACGGCAGGACACGGGCGCCCGCGGAGGCCCCCGGCTGCCCGTCACGTTCCGGGATGAGCCTGCGGCGGGCGCGGTACCGCGTGTACCGCGGGGTTTCTTCGTCGCGTTGTTCGGGCATCCAGACGGCGAACAGCCGCCGCCTATATTGGCGCGATGACCGGACCAGGGGCGTCAGTTGGGCGGCTGGTCGTGTGTCCGACCCCGATCGGGAACCTCGAGGACGTGACCCTGCGGGTGCTCGCGACGCTCGCCGCCGCCGACGTCGTGGCCTGCGAGGACACCCGCCGCACCGGACGCCTGCTCGAGCGCCATGGGATCCGCCGGCCGCTGGTCAGCTTCCACGAGCACAACGAAGTCGCGCGCGGCCGGGAGCTGGTCGCGCGTATCGCCTCGGGGGAGCTCGTGGCCCTGGTCAGCGACGCCGGCACCCCGCTGGTCGCCGACCCCGGTTACGCGCTCGTGCAGGCGTGCATCCGCGAGCGCCTCGAGCTCGAGGTGCTCCCCGGCCCCAGCGCCGTGGTGACCGCGCTGGTGGCCTCGGGGGTGCCGGCCCCGAGGTGGCGCTTCGCCGGCTTCCTGCCCCGGCGCAGGGCCGAGCGCGAGCAGCTGCTCGCGGGCTCCGAGGAGACGGTGGTGGCGTTCGAGTCCCCGCAACGCCTGTGCTCGACGCTGCAGCTGATCGCCGAGCGCGAACCCGCCCGCCCGCTGGCGGTGTGTCGCGAGCTGTCGAAGCTCCACGAAGAGATCTCGCGCGGGACCGCCGCCGAGCTCGCCGAGCGCTTCTCCGGCGGGCCCGTCCGGGGAGAGATCGTGCTCGTGTGCGGGCCGGCGCAGCAACGTGGGGGGGCCGACCGCGAGCAGGCCCTCGCCGCGCTGCGCGAGCTCGTCGACGCCGGCGCACGCCCGCGGGCGGCGGCCGGGGTGCTCGCGCGGGTGACGGGCGTGCCGGCCAACGAGCTCTACCGCCTGCTCACCGGGGGATAGCCTGCAACGCACGGAGCCGCGATGTCCTTCTACGTGACGACCCCCATCTACTACGTCAACGCCGAGCCCCACCTCGGTCACGCCTACACGACGATCGCGGCCGACGTGATGGCCCGCCACCACCGTCAGCGCGGTGAGGAGGTGTTCTTCCTCACGGGCACCGACGAGCACGGCGAGCCGGTCGCCGACGCGGCCCACGCGCTGGGGGTCAGCCCCCAGGAGCTCGCCGACCGCAACGCCGAGCGCTTCCGGGCGCTGGCGCCGCGCCTGTCGGCCACCAACGACTTCTTCATCCGCACCACCGACCCCCAGCACGAAGCCAAGGTCCAGGAGATCCTCTCGCGGGTCCGCGACAACGGGTTCGTGTACGAGGGCACCTACGAAGGCTGGTACTGCCCCCGCTGCGCGGACTTCAAGGCCGAGAACGACATCGACCCCGGCAACCTGTGCCCGATCCACCACATCGAGCTCACCCGGGAGAGCGAGGAGAACTACTTCTTCCGGCTGTCCGCCTTCCAGGAGCCCCTCGAACGGCTGTACGCCGAGCACGACTCGTTCGTCTCGCCCGTGACGCGGCGCAACGAGGCGCTGGCGTTCATCCGCTCGGGACTGCGCGACGTCCCCCTCACCAGGCGACGGCTGCACTGGGGCGTGCAGGTCCCGTGGGATCACGAGCACGTCTTCTACGTGTGGTTCGACGCGCTGCTCAACTACGTCTCCGCGCTGCACTACGCGCGCGAGGGGGAAGACCTGTTCGAGCGCTTCTGGCCCGCGAGCTACCACCTGATCGCGAAGGACATCCTGCGCTTCCACACCGTCTACTGGCCCGCCCTGCTGATGGCGGCCGAGATCGAGCTGCCCGAACACGTCTTCGTACACGGGTACCTGCTGATGGACGGGGAGAAGATGAGCAAGTCCCTGGGCAACGTGCTCGACCCGTTCGCGGTCATCGACCGCTTCGGCGCCGACGCGCTGCGCTTCTACCTGCTGCGGGAGGTGCCCTTCGGCCAGGACGGCTCCGTCTCAACCGCCTCCTTCGAGGTGCGCTACGAGACGGAGCTGGCCAACGAGCTCGGCAATCTCGCCTCCCGCACGGTTGGCATGGCGGGGAAATACCGCGACGGGGCGCTCCCCGAGGGCGATCTCGACCCGGTGCTGGGTGACGACTTCGAGGGCCTCGTCGAGCAGCTCCGGGGGCACCTCGACCGTGCCGAACTGACGCAGGCGCTCGACCTCGTCTGGCAGCGGGTCAGGAGGCTCAACCGCTACGTCGAGGAACGGGCGCCCTGGACGCTCGCCCGCGATCCCGGCCAGGCCGAGGAGCTGGACCGGGTGCTGCGCACGCTCGTCGAGGGGCTGCGGACGGTGACGGTGCTGCTGTGGCCGTTCATCCCGAACAGCACCGAACGGCTGCTGGACGCGCTCGGCGCCCCCGAGCTGTCGCTCTCGCAGGCTTCGCTGGGACCCGGTCACGTGACCCGGGTCCAGGAGCTCGCGCCCCTGTTCCCCAAGGACGTCGAGCCGGCCCAGGCCTGAGCTCCCGGCGGCGCGGCGGGGATGGTGATGATCGACTCCCACACCCACCTCGACCTGTGCGAGCCCTCCAACGCCGAGCTCGTGGCGGCCGCCGAGCAGGCGGGCGTGACGCGCCTGCTCACGGTCGGCATCGACGGCGCCTCCTGCCGTGCGGCGCTGGCCGCGGCCGAGGACTTCCCGCAGGTGTTCGCGGCGGTCGGCCGCCACCCCAACTCGGCCCGCGGGTTCGACGACGCCGACCTCGCCGAGCTGAGGGCCCTGGCCGCCCACCCCCGCTGCCTGGCGGTCGGGGAGACGGGCCTGGACTTCTATCGCGACTACGCCCCCCGCAGCGACCAGCAGCGTGCCTTCGCCGCCCAGATCGCGCTGGCGCGGGAGCTCGGCAAGCCGCTGGTGATCCACACCCGGGAGGCGGCCCGAGAGACGCTCGACCAGCTGGCCGCCGAAGCCGACGGCGTCGAGGTCGTGCTGCACTGCTTCTCGATGCCCGACCAGCTCGACGAGTGCCTGCGGCGCGGCTACTGGATCTCGTTCGCCGGCAACGTCACCTATCCCAGCGCCCGCGATCTCGCCGCCGCCGCCGCCCGCGTCCCCGAGGAGCGGATGCTGGTCGAGACCGACGCGCCCTACCTGACTCCCCAGCCGGTCCGCAAGCACCGCAACCAGCCGGCCTTCGTGGCCCACACGGTCAACTTCCTGGCTGCCCTGAGGGGCGTCGAGGAGGCCCGGCTGGGCGAGGCGCTGCAGCACAACGCGGCGCGCCTGTTCGGCTGGGCATGAGTCCCCCGGGAGCCGCTCCCGTGCAGCCGACGTTGCGGCGCCTGGCGCGCTTCGGGGTGCGCCCGGACCGCGAGCTGGGGCAGAACTTCCTGATCGACTCGAACATCCTCGGGGTGATCGCGCGGGCGGCCGAGCTGCAGGCGTCCGACACCGTGCTGGAGGTGGGAGGGGGGGTGGGGGTGCTCAGCGAGTACCTGGCCGAGCGCGTCGCCCACCTGCACGTGGTCGAGGTCGACGAGCGGCTCCGGGAGGCGCTGGACGACGCGCTCGCCGGGCACGCAAACGTGTCGCTGTGGTGGGCCGACGCGATGCGGCTCGACCTCGCGACCCTCGACCCCCCGCCCGCCAAGGTGGTGGCCAACCTCCCGTACGGGATCGCGGCCGGCTTCGTCCTGCGCTCGCTCCAGCAGCTTCCGTCGGCGCGGCTATGGGTGGTGATGGTCCAGCGGGAGGTGGGAGAGCGGCTGGCCGCCGCCCCCGGCGGCGGCGCCTACGGGCTGCCGTCGGTGCTGGCTCAGCTGTCCAGCGAGGTTCGCGTCCTGCGAGCGATCCCCCGAAGCGTCTTCTACCCGGTTCCCAACGTGGACTCGGTGCTCGTGCGTCTGGAGCGCCACGGCGCGGACCAGCAGGCCGCCGGTGGCCGTCCCGGGGGGAGGCCCGGCCCCCGGCCGGAGGCGGTGCGGGGGCTGGTGGCCGCGAGCTTCGCCCACCGGCGCAAGACGCTGGTGGGGTCGCTGCGCCTTGGGGGGTGGGAGCGCGAGCCCGTCCTGGAGGCGCTGGACTCGCTCGGGCTGCCCTCCGACGTGCGCGCGGAGCGCCTCTCCCCGGAGCAGTTCCTCGAGCTCGCCCGGGTGCTCGAGCGATGACGGTGCTGCGCACGCTGGCGCCGGCGAAGGTCAACCTCGGGCTGTTCGTGGGGCCTGTCCGCGACCTCGACGGCAGGCACGAGCTCGTGAGCGTGATGCAGTCGATCACGCTCGCCGACGAGCTCGCCCTGGAGCTCGACGCCGGCGGCGGGGAGGGCCCCGACGAGGTGATCTGCCCAGGTCTCCCGGGTCCGGCCGAGGACAACCTGGCTGCGCGGGCGCTGGCCTGCTTCCGCGAGGCCAGCGGTTGGCGGGGGCCGCGGCTGCGCCTGCGGGTGGACAAGCGCATCCCGCTGGCCGCCGGGCTCGCCGGCGGCTCCGCCGACGCGGCGGCGGCGCTGCGGCTGGCCGCGCGGGCCTCCGGCGTCGAGGACCCGGGCCTGATGCACGAGCTCGCCTCGGGCCTGGGGGCCGACGTGGCCGCCCAGCTGCGCCCCGGACGGTGGCTCGCGACCGGGGCGGGCGAGCGGCTCGAGCCGCTGCCCCCGCCCGGCGCCGGGTTGGGGCTCCTGCTGCTCCCGTTCGCCGAGGGCCTCGAGACCGCCCGGGTCTACCGCGAGGCCGACCGGCTGTCGGCGGGGCGGACCCTCGCCGAGCTCGAACGGCTGCGGTCCGTTGTGCGCGCGGCGCTCGCCGGCGGGGAGCCGCTCCCGGGCGACGATCGGCTGCTCGACAACGACCTGCAGGCGGCCTCCGTGTCGCTGTGCGGGGCGATCCGGGGGGCGCTCGCCGAGGTCCTCGCGGCCGGCGCCGCCCACGCCTTCGTGAGCGGCTCCGGTCCGACGGTGGTGGGCCTCTTCCCGGGTCCGGGAGGGGCCGCCGCTCTGGGGCGGGCCGAGCGCGCGCTCGGCTCCCGGCGGCCACAGGTGATCGCCTGCACCCCCGCCGGAGAGCGGGCGGGCGCGATCTTCGAGCAGCTCTGAGCGGCGCCCGCCGAGGTCGCCCGCGTGGGGGCGCGACGGCCACGTGCGCAACAATCTGGCACGGAAGGCCGCATGAGTAGATCGACCATCAACGAGCTCGTTCTGGGCGCCGCGGGAATTCTCGGGCTGTGCCTGTACCTGGGATACATCCTGATCCCGGCGTGGACGTCCTACTCGCGCATGTGGGAGCGCCTGGCCGCCACCGTGCTGTCCCTGTACGTGCTCGGGGTGCTGATCGGGATCGGGGCCGGCGCTGCCCTCGCGGCCGTCTACTTCTGGGGCTGACCCCGCCGGCGTGTCGGACCTCGCGGCGCTCGAGGCGATCACCGAGGCGGTCGAGTCCGGAGCGGGCCTCCCGGAGGTCGTCCGCGCGGCCGCTCGCGCGCTGGACGCGAGCCTCGCCGTGACCGACGCCACGGGGGCCACGCTGGCGGTCGCCGCCCGCTCGCCCGCCGAGGAGCGCACGCTGCTGTCCCAGGGCGACGGTGTCGAGAGCGCCCCCCTGCGGGTCGCCGACAGCGTCGTCGGGACCCTCCACATCCGTGCCAAGAGCGAGCCCAGCGCCCCCATGCGCAGGCTGCTGCTGACCATGATCGCCTCCGAGGTCGAGCGCGTCAGGGCGCCCGAACGGGTCTCCGAAACGGCGGCCGCGGAGTTCCTGCGGGCCGTGCTGGCCAAAGGGCTGGGGGCCGAGGAGATCGCGGGGCGGGCCGGCGAGCTGTCGCTCTCGATCGAGGACGGGGTCAGCATGATCGTCGCCCGCGCCCACCCCCAGACGCCGACCGACGAGGGCTGGCGCGGACGGGTACGGGCGGTCGCCGAGCGTGGCGCCAGGGCGGTCGCGAGCCACTCGATCGCGGCCCTCTCCGAACGCGAGGGGCTCGCCGGCGCCGAGGTGCTGGTGCTCTGTCCCGGCGGCGAGGACACGGTCGCCGAGCGCGCCGCCGAGGCCGTCCTGCGCGAGATGCAGGCCACCCTTCCCGGCTACACCTTCGCGCTCGGGCGCAGCCGCGTGACCCGCGAGGCGGCCGAGCTGCCCCGTGCCGCCAGCGAGGCGCTGCTGGCCGCCAACGTGGCCCAGGGCTCCCGCGAGGACGCCGCCCTGGCGTTCGAGCAGACGGGGGCCTACCGGCTGCTGCTCTCGACGATGAGCGACAACCCGTCCGAGCTGCAGCGCTTCTACGAAGAGACCGTCGAGCCGCTGGTCTCCTACGACGAGCAGTACGAGACCGACCTCGTGCTCACGCTGGAGACCTTCCTGGAGGCCGACGGCAACGTGGCCGGCACCGCCCAGCGCCTGTTCACCCACCGCCACACGGTCTACTACCGCCTCGAGCGGGTGCGGGAGCTGTGCGGGCTCGACGTCAGCTCCAGCGACGGACGCGAGAAGCTGAGCCTCGGGCTGAAGGCGATGCGCGTGCTCGGGATCGCCTCCGCGGGAGGACCGGCCTCCGAGGCCGGGGCCGAAGGCGGGCGCGTGCCCCGCCGCCAGGGCAGGCGCCCTTAGGCCACCTGCGAGGATGTGCTGCGGCGCTTGGGGAGTGGGGTAATTGGCAGCCCGGGAGACTTTGGCTCTTCAAGTCCTGGTTCGAGTCCAGGCTCCCCAGTTGCGCCGGCGCAGCCCGGCGGTCCGGGGCCGCCCGGGGCGGGGCTCGCCGTCCAGCCCGCCGTCGAGCTTCGGCGGGCTCCTCGATTAGCATCGTTGAGAGCTGTGGCTGCTCCCACCGTCCTGATCCTGGCCGCCGGCCAGGGCACGCGCATGCACTCCCGCACGCCGAAGGTCCTGCACGAGCTGT
>DATJOU010000039.1:0-6338 GCA_035506775.1 Solirubrobacteraceae bacterium
GTAGTAGACGGCGTTGATCGCGGCCTGGGGGCCCATCACCGCGATCGAGGCGCTCGGCAGGGCGATGCACCCGTCGGGCGCGAAGGCCGGCCCCGCCATCGCATACAGCCCCGCCCCGTAGGCCTTGCGCACGATCACCGAGATCTTCGGCACGGTCGCCTCGCTGACCGCGCTGATCATCTTCGCGCCGTGGCGGATGATCCCCTCGCGCTCGACCTGGGTGCCGATCATGAAGCCCGGCACATCCGCCAGGAACACGAGCGGCACGTTGAAGGCGTTGCAGTTCCAGATGAAGCGGGCGGCCTTGTCGGCCGAGTCGCCGAACAGGACCCCTCCCTTGTGCTTGGGCTGGTTGGCGACGATCCCGATCGCCTGCCCGTCGAGCCTGGCGAACCCGACCACCAGCTCACGTGCCCAGCGTGGGTGGATCTCCAGCAGCGACCCTTCGTCGACGAGCCCGTCGATCAGCAGCTTGATGTCGAACGGCTTGTTCTCGTCGGCGGGGATCAGCTCCGCCAGCGAGCCCGAGCTGAGCGCGGGCGGCCGCGCCGCGAGCGCCGGCGGGGCCTCACGCCAGCTGCCCGGCAGGTAGGAGAGGTAGCGGCGGGCCACGTCGATGCCCTCCGCGTCGCTGGCCACGAGCTGGTGCCCGCAGCCGGACACGCCGGTGTGCATCCGCGCCCCGCCCATCTCCTCCAACGTCACCTGCTCGCCGATCACCATCTCCGCCATCCGTGGCGAGCCGAGGTACATCGAGGCGTTACCCTCGCGCATGATCACGATGTCGCAGAAGGCGGGGATGTAGGCCCCTCCGGCGGCGCTGGGGCCGAACAGCACGCACACCTGCGGGACGACCCCCGACAGGCGGACCTGGTTGTAGAAGATCCGTCCCGCCCCCCTGCGGCCGGGGAACATCTGCACCTGGTCGGTGATCCGTGCCCCGGCCGAGTCCACCAGGTAGACCATCGGCAGCCGCAGCTCGAGCGCCCGCTCCTGGACGCGGAGGATCTTCTCGACCGTCTTCGGCCCCCAGGAGCCGGCCTTGACGGTCGGGTCGTTGGCCATCAGGGCCACCGACCGCCCCCCGATCCGTCCCACCCCGGTCACCACGCCGTCGGCCCCCAGCCCCTCCTCCTGCCAGTTGGCGAGCAGCGCTTCCTCGGAGAAGGTGCCCTCGTCGAGCAGCATCGCGACCCGCTCGCGCACGGGTACCTTGCCCTGCTCGAGGGCCTTCTCGCGGTGGCGCTCGGGTCCCCCGCCGAGGGCCCGCTCGGCCGCGGTGGGCAGGTCGCTCATCCCTAGAAGGCCGGGTTCGGCTGGGGCGAGTCGCCCGCGTAGTCGTAGAAGCCCATCCCGCTCTTCTGCCCGAACCAGCCCGCCGCCAGCATCTTGCGCAGCACCGGCGGGGCGGCGAAGCGGCGCTCGCGGAACTCGTCGAACAGCACGTCGCAGATCGACCCGAGCGTGTCCAGCCCGACGAAGTCCGACAGCAGCAGCGGCCCCATCGGGTGTCCCGCCCCGGCCTTCATCGCCTCGTCGATCTCGACCACCGACCCCACCCCTTCTTCGTAGGCCCGGATCGCGTCGAGCATGTACGGAACCAGCAGGCGGTTGACGATGAAGCCGGCCCGGTCACGGGTGGGGATCGCGAGCTTGTCCAGCGAGCTCGCGAACTCCTGGGCGGTCGCGAAGGCCTCGTCGGAGGTGGTCACGCAACGGATCACCTCGATCAGCTTCATCACCTGGGCCGGGTTGAAGTAGTGCAGGCCCACGAACTGCCCCGGGCGGGAGGTGGCGGCGGCCTGGTTCACGACCGGAAGCGAGGAGGTGTTGGTGGCGAACACCGCGTCGGTCTTGACGATCTGGTCCACCTCTGCCCACATCTCGAGCTTCAGCGGCAGGCTCTCGGTGATCGCCTCGATCACGAAGTCGCAGTCGGCGAGGTCGCGGTACTCGACCGTGCCGTTGATCCGCCCGCGCACAGCCTCGGCGTCCTCGGCCGTGGAGCGGCCCTTCTCGACCGCCCTCGCGAGCTGCTTCTCGATTTTCCCGATCCCCTTGGCGAGCTTCTCCTCGTCCACCTCGCGCAGCACCACCTGATAGCCGGACTGGGCGGCCACCTGCGCGATCCCGTGGCCCATCAGGCCCGCTCCGAGGACCCCCACCTTCTCGATCTTCTGTGCCATGGCTCTCCCTCTGCTCGCTTTCGCTGGTCGGGCGAGCCTACTGCGGCGGACAGGCCCGCAGCGGCCCGCAGCGGCGTGCGGGGTATAGCCTCCCCGGTGGCAGATCGCGGACGGCGGGGCGCCGCAGCGCCGGACCCCGGGCCGCGAGGATGCCCACGACCGGCCATTCACACACAGGAGGACCAGCCATGAGCATCGTCTTCACCGAGGACCGCGGCTCGGTCCGCCACGTGATCCTCAACCGCCCCGAGAAGCGCAACGCGATGAACCAGGAGCTGCTGCTCGCGCTCGGCGCCGCGCTGCGCGAGGCCGCCGCCGCTCCCGACGTCCACTGCGTCGTGCTACGCGGCGAAGGCCCCGTGTTCTCGGCCGGCGTGGACCTCGGCGAGCTCGGCCGGTCGGCCGGCCAGCTGGGGATGCTGCGCCCCTTCAGGCAGGTGTTCCTGGACTGCGCCAACCTGTGCGAAGAGATGGCCAAGCCGGTCGTCTGCCAGATCCGGCGGGCCTGCCCGGGCGGGGCGCTGGAGGTGGCACTCGGGTGCGACCTGCGGGTCGCCGACAGCGAGGCCCAGCTGGGGCTGCCGGAGGTGAAGTTCGGGATCATCCCCGACGTCGGCGGCTCAACCCGGCTGCCGGCGGTCGTCGGCCTCGGCCGGGCCAAGGAGATGATCATGACCGCCCGCATGATCAGCGCGGACGAGGCGCTGAACATCGGGCTCGTCAACCGCGTGGTGCCGCCCGCGGAGCTCGACGACGCCACCGACGCCCTGGTCGAGGAACTGCTCGCCAACTCCCACATCGCCGTCGGCCGCGCCAAGCGCGTGATGGACGCCTCCGCCCGGCCCACGCTCGCCCAGTCGCTGGAGATGGAGATCGACGTGCAGGAGTTCTGCGTGGCGGCCGCCGCGGGCGCGCTGCAGCAGGCCTCCCCCCCGCAGCGCGAGGGCGCGCTCGCCGGCTGACGGCTACGGCTACGGCTACGGCCGGGCGGAGCCGCTCCAGTCCACCGGCCCGGCCACCAGCGTGTGGCTGCCGAGCGGGCGCCCGAGGATATCCTGGGCGCGGCGGGCGCAGGCCAGCAGCGCGGCCAGGTCCACGCCGGTGTGGATGTCCATCTCGTGGAGCATCGAGACGAGGTCCTCGCTGGCGAGGTTGCCCGTCGACCCCGGGGGGACCGGACACCCGCCCAGCTCTCCGAAGCTCGACTCGAAGCTCGCCACACCGGCACGGAGGGCGCTCAGCACGTTGGCGAGGGCCGCGCCGCGGGTGTTGTGGAAGTGAGCGGTCAGCTCGACCTCGCGCCCCAGCCGCTCCCGCGCGGCCGTGAAGAAGCCCTCGACCTGGGCCGGGTTGGCCATCCCGGTGGTGTCCCCGAAGGCGAGCTCCTCGGCGCCGGCGTCGCGCAGCTCGGCGGCGATCTCGAGCACCCGCTCCGGATCCACGTGGCCCTCGTAGGGGCAGCCGAAGGCGGTCGAGACGACCCCCTCGCAGCGCAGGCCCTCCGCGTGGGCCCGGCCGAGCACGGCGCGGGCCCCGGCGAGGGAGTCCTCCACGGAGCGGTTGACGTTGCGGCGGTTGTGGGTCTCCGATGCCGACAGGAACACGTTCACCTCGTCGATCCGGGCCCGCTCTCGCAGCGCCAGCGCCCGCTCGAGCCCACGCTCGTTGGGGATCAGGACCGACACGGCGACGTCGCTGGGGATCTCCACGCTGGTGAGCACCTCCTCGGCGTCGGCCAGCTGGGGGATCACGTCGGCGCGGACGAACGCCGTCACCTCGATCCGCGGCAGCCCGGTGCGGGCGAGCGCCTCGATCAGCTCCACCTTCTGGGCCGTGGGGATCGTCTCGGGCTCGTTCTGGAAGCCGTCACGCGGTCCCACCTCGCGGATGCTCACGCTCCCCGGCAGGCGGCTGGCGGGGGCCAGCAGGGGGCTCGGCGAGGGCTGCGCATCGCCGGGGGGCTTCATCTCCCGAAGCCTATACTCGGCCCGCGTGCCAGCGAAGAGCACTGATCCGGTCGCGGTGATCGGCGCCTCTGGCGCGCTCGGCTTCGGCCTCTCGCTGCGGCTCGCCCGCACCGGCGTTCCGATCGCGATCGGGTCCCGGGACCCCGACCGGGCCCGCGAAACGGCCGCCCGCGCGGAGGAGCTGCTCCCCGAGGGCGAATTCTCGGCCCACGACAACGCCGGCGCCGCGAGTGCGGCGGGGACCGTGATCCTCAGCGTCCCGTTCCGCAACCAGTCCGAGACGCTCGCGAACATCGCCGAGAGCCTCCAGCCGGGGCAGCTGTTCATCGACGCGACCGTCCCGCTGGCGGCGGCCGTCGCCGGCAAGGCCACGCGGATGCTCGGCGTGTGGCAGGGGTCCGCGGCCCAGCAGGCGCTCGAGATGGTGCCCGACGGGGTGCGGGTGGTCTCGGCGCTGCACACCGTCAGCGCCGCCTCGCTGAGCGACCTCGAGGTGGACCTCGACCAGGACGTGCTCGTGTGCGGGGACAAGCGCGCCGACAAGCGCGAGGCGGCGGAGCTGATCGACCGCATCCCGGGCCTGCGCTGCGTGGACTGCGGACGGCTCGAGAACTCACGCACCACCGAGGCGCTCACCGCCCTGCTGATCGCCGTGAACGCCCGCTACAAGATCCACTCCGGGATCAAGCTCACGCGGCTGCCCGAGCGTCTGTGGGAGTGACCCCGGGGGAGATCGTCGTCCTGTGTGGCGGAACCGGCGGCGCGAAGCTGGCGCGGGGGTTCGCCGGGGCGCTCGGCCCGGAGCGCCTGGCCGCGGTCGTCAACACGGGCGACGACATCGAGATCTACGGCGCCCACGTCTCACCCGACCCCGACCTCGTGTCGTTCTGGCTGGGCGACCTGATCGACGAGCGCGGGTGGGGCCTGCGGGGAGACTCCTTCGCGGTCATGGACGCGCTGCGGGAGCTCGGCACGGAGGTGTGGTTCAACCTCGGCGACCGCGACCTGGCCTGGTGCGCGCGCCGCGCCTCGCTGCTGGCGGACGGCTACTCCCCGACCGAGGCGCTGGCGCTGCTCAACGCGGCGATCGGGGTGCGCAGCAAGGTGCTGCCGATGAGCGACGACCCGGTGCGGACGTGGGTGAGGACGCCGTCGGGGGGCTGGAGGGCCTTCCAGCAGTTCATGATCCAGGACCGGGCCGAGGGGCCCGTGGAGGAGCTCGAGTTCCGCGGCGCCGGATCCGCCACGCCGACCCGGCAGGTGCTCGACGCGCTGGCCGGCGCCGAGGCGGTGGTGATCGGGCCCTCCAACCCGTTGGCGTCGATCGCCCCGATCCTCGCCGTGCCCGGGATCCGCGAGGCGATCGCGGGCTCCCCCGCGCCGGTCGTGGCCGTGAGCCCGATCGTCGGCGGACAGGTCCTGAAGGGGCCGACCGCCGCCTTCATGGCCTACGCCGGTGAGGAGCTGAGCGCCGCCGGCGTGGCGAGCTTCTACGGGGAGCTGCTCGACGGTATCGTCGCCGACGAAGAGGTCCCAGGCCTGCCCACCCTCGTGACCGACACCCGCATGGACGACCCGGCCGCCCGCGAGGGCCTGGCACGGCGTACCCTCGGCTTCGCCTCCGGGCTCGGGAGCCGCTGATGAGAACCGCCGCGGTGCTCCCGGTGAAGCGCTTCTCGGCCGCCAAGCGGAGGCTCGGGGAGGGCGTGGACGGCCGGCTCCGCGACGCGCTCGTGCGCGCGATGGTGGCCGACGTGGTGGGCGCGCTCGCCGCCACACCCGCGATCGAGCTGACGATCGCCGTCACCGGCCAGCGCGAGCTTCCTGAGCCGGGAGGGCCGCGTCTGATGGTGCTCGAGGACACCCTCGAGGAGGGCCAGTCCGCGGCCGCCTCGCTGGGCGTGTCACGGGCGCTGGAGCTGGGATTCGAGCGCGTCCTGTGCGTCCCCGGCGACTGCCCGACCCTGTCTCCCTCGGAGCTCGCTGCGCTGCTGTCGGCGCCCACCGCCGAGGGACCGGAGGTCGCGATCGTGCCCGACCGTCACGGCAGCGGCACCAACGGCCTGCTGCTCGCGCCCCCCGGCGTGATCGCCCCCAGCTTCGGGCCCGGGAGCTTCGAGCGCCACCGCTCTCTGGTGCTCGGCTGCGGTGCCAACCTGCGCGTCGAGCGCCCGCCCTCGCTGCT
>DATJOU010000040.1:0-2542 GCA_035506775.1 Solirubrobacteraceae bacterium
CCACCAGCCGCGCCTGGGCTCCGTCATGGAGGTCGCGCTCGATCCGCCTCAGCTCGGACTCCTGCTCGTCGACCGCTCCGGCGCGGGTGCTCTCCAGCGTGTCGATCCGTTCCGTCAGCTGGCTGTCGCGTGGAGAGGAGAGCCACATCGCCGCGTTCCACGCGCCACCGGCGGTGGCCAGTGCCAGCAGCGTCCACACCGGCCAGAAGTAGCCCCCGCCGGCGACCGCCCACACGCAGATCAGGTACAGCTCCACGGCCCCCGCCACGCCCGCGTACACGCCCAGCCCCCGGCTCCGGAACACGCGCGGGATCCACTCGGGGTGCTCTCCGAGCAGCACCACCCAGCCGTGGATGGCGACCGCCAGCGCCAGCGGCAGCAGCACCCATACGGGCCAGAAGTAGCCCGCCGAGGTCAGCCCCCACACGGCGATCAGGAAGGCGAGCACGAACGAGGACGCGACCGCGTGGATGCGAACGGCGTTCCGGCGCCGGTGCCTCCGTGCCGCGCTGCTCATCGCGCCGTGCTCATCGATCACGGCCTCGGACGCCAGGGCCAGGGCCGGCGTCGGCCCGGCGGCCAGCAGCGAGGCGGCCAGCGGCCGGAAGGGCCGGGCGAGGAGCGCTCCCAGGAGGATGCTCGCCGTCAGCAGCACCAGCCCGACGGGGATCAGCAGCAGCGACTGGCTGACCGTGTGGAGATGCCATCCGCCGATGTGGGCCCCGTCGGCGGTGAGGACCCACGCGGGGGCCACGATCAGACCCACCGAACCCGCCAGCAGCGCGACCATCACCGTCGCGATCGGGCCTCCCACGAGCCAGCGCACGAGCAGGTATCCCTGGGTGCGCCAGAAGTCGCCGCTCAACATCGCGCCCATATAGCGCCAGAAGCCTTTGCCGCGCGGGGGGAGGGCCGGCCCGTCCACGGGCACGCCGAGCAGGCCCCGCGCCAGCGCCGCCTCGATCCGCCCGCAACCGCGCACCAGCGCCCCCAGCCCGAGCAGGGCCGGGATCACGAGCGGGGTCACGAGCACCGAGACACACAGGCTCCATCCGATGACAAGTACCAGGAACCACACGTGTGCGAGCACGAACGCCGACAGCACGAACCCCAGGCGCCGGTAGGTCGCCGGCGCCCGGAGCGCGTGGACGGCCGAGCCCATGCTCAGGCCACCTCGGCCATCGGCCGCCGTCGGCCGGACGCCTCCGCAGCCTGCCTCCGGGCGCCCGCCTCGAAGCCCACCCGTGGGAGCCATCCGAGCCACCTCGGCAGGTACCAGTTCCACTCGCCCAGCACCTTCATCGTGGCGGGGAGCAGGACACCGCGGATGACGGTCGCGTCGAGCAGCACGGCGACCGCCAGGCCGACCCCGAGCTGCTTGATGTCGAGCGTCGGCAGCGAGGCGAAGATCGCGAACACGGCCACCATCACCGCCGCCGCGGCGGTCACCGTTCCGGCCGTGCTGCGGATCCCCCGGGAGACGGCCTCGGGAGTGCTGAGGCCGTCGTCGCGGAGCTCCTTGATGCGGCTCACGATGAACACGTGGTAGTCCATCGAGAGGCCGAACAGCACCGCGAACAGGAACAGGGGAAGCCAGCTCACCACCGCCCCGTCGGAGTGGAAGCCGAGCAGTCCCTGCAGGTGGCCGTCCTGGAAGATCCACACCAGCACCCCGTACGCGGCCCCCACCGAGAGCAGGTTCAGCCCGATCGAGGTCAGCGGGATCACCAGCGATCGGAAGGTGATCAGCAGCAGCAGGAACGCCAGCCCGAGGACGAACGCGAACACGAGCGGGAACGTGTGCTTGATCCTGGTGTTGAAGTCCGTGGTGCCGGCCGTTTCGCCGGTCACCGCCCAGCTCGCGCCGGGGACCCGCCCGACGGTGGCGGGGAGGACCCGCGTGCGCAGCCTCTCCAGGGCGTCCACCGAGACCCGATTCTCCCCGCTGCCGGCGAGCGGGATTTCGACGTTCGCCACCGTGCGGGCGCGATTCCACCTGACCGCGACCGGTTCGTGGGCTGCGCCGCTCGCGAGCGCCCGGGCCTTCAGCGCGGCCAGCGCGTTCTGCGCCGCCGGCGAGTCGCCATCGGGATCCTGGAACGCGACCACGGCCGGGGCCTGCGCGCCGGGGAACGCCTTCTGCACCTTGTCGTAGGTGGACATGATCGGGATGCTCCGCGGCAGGGTGCCCACGCCGGGGAGGGTCGTGTGCAGTTTCAGCACCGGCACGGTCATCGCCGCGAGCACGAGCACCGACAGGAGCACCGCCGCCCGCGGGTGGGCGAGCACCGGCCTCAGCACCGCATCCCAAACCCGCGAGGTCGGGCGGCTCCTTCGCAGTTTCCCCTTCTCGATTTTGTCGCCCAGGCGCCCGAGCAGCGCGGGCAGCACCGTCAGCGAGCCGACCATCGCCGCGAACACCACCAGGATCGCCCCGATCCCGATCGAGTCGAACACCTTCGTGCCCGACAGCAGCATCCCGGCCATCGCGATCAGAACCGTGATACCGGAGGCGAGCACGGCGCGGCCCGACGTCGCGGCG
>DATJOU010000041.1:0-10020 GCA_035506775.1 Solirubrobacteraceae bacterium
ACACCGAGGACTCGGGCGAGGGCCGCTGGACGATCCAGGACGCCACCGACCACGACGTCCCCACCCCCGTGATCACGGCCTCGCTGTACGCGCGCCTGCGCTCGCGCGGGAACGGGGACTTCGCCGACCGCGTGCTCGCGGCGCTGCGTAACCAGTTCGGAGGACACGCGGTCAGGAGCGCGAGGCGCTGAGATGGCGATCGCCGCCGAGGGTCACGCGCGCGTCGAGGAACCGAACCCGCTGACCACGGGTCTGGAGCGTCCGCCGGTAGCCCCGGCCTCGCTGGTGATCTTCGGCGCCACCGGGGACCTGGCCCGGCGCAAACTGCTGCCGGCGCTCTACAACCTCGCCCACGACGGGGTGCTCCCGGGCAACTTCCACGTGATCGGGGTCGCCCGCCGGGAGCGCTCCGACGGGGACTTCGCCGACGAATGCCTGGAGGCGATCCGCCGCTTCTCCCGCCGCCCGCCCGACGCCGACGTGCTCGAGTCGCTGCGGGCCAACATCCGCTACGTCTCGGGCACCTTCGACGACGCCTCCGTGTACGGGCAGCTCTCGCAGCTGCTCGACGGCTTCGAAGGTGAAGCCGGGGAACCGCTCAACCGGCTCTTCTACCTCTCCACCTCACCCGACTTCTTCCCGGTGATCGTGAACCAGCTGGGAACCGCCAAGCTCGACCACCACGACCGGGTGGCCGTGCGCGTGGTCATCGAGAAGCCGTTCGGGACCAGCCTGCAGGAGGCCCGCGACCTCAACGCGACGGTGCTGTCGATCTTCGAAGAGTCCCAGGTGTTCCGCATCGACCACTACCTGGGCAAGGAGACGGTCCAGAACATGCTCGCGTTCCGGTTCGCCAACGGCATGTTCGAGCCGCTGTGGAACCGCAACTACATCGACAGCGTCCAGATCACCGCGGCGGAGGACCTCGGCATCGGCTCGCGGGCGGAGTACTACGACCACGCCGGCGCGCTCCGCGACCTGATCCAGAACCACATGCTGCAGCTGCTCTGCCACGTGGCGATGGAGCCGCCGGCGAGCTTCACCGCCGAAGACGTCCGCAACGAGAAGGTCAAGGTCCTGCACGCGATCCCGCAGCCGTCCCCGCAGGATGTCCTCGAGATGGCCGTCCGCGGCCAGTACGCGGCCGGCCACGCGGGCGGGGAAGACGTGCCCGGGTACCTCGAAGAGGAGGGGGTGCCGCCGGATTCCCATACCGAGACGTACGCCGCCCTGCGTCTGGAGGTCGACAACTGGCGCTGGGCCGGGGTCCCCTTCTACCTGCGGACCGGCAAGCGGCTGGCGCGCAAGATCACAGAGATCGCGGTCACGCTCAAGCCCGTCCCGCATCTCGCCTTCAGCCAGGACGGGTCGCTCGGGGTCCGCCCCAACCAGCTGGTGCTGACGCTGCAGCCCAACGAGGGCGTGTCGCTGAGCCTGGGGGCCAAGATCCCCGGCACGCGCATGATCATCCGGCCGGTGAAAATGGAGTTCCAGTACGGCTCCTCCTTCCTGTCCCAGTCGCCGGAGGCATACGAGCGGCTGATCGCGGACGTGATGAGAGGCGACGCCACCCTCTTCACCCGTAACGACGAGGTCGAGGCACAGTGGCGGGTGTGCGACCCGATCGTCTCGACGTGGGGCGCCTCGGGCGACCCCCTGCCCCAGTATCCGGCCGGCTCCCAGGGACCCGCGGAGGCCAACGGGCTGCTGCTCGGCGAAGACCACTGGCGCGCGATCTGATGGCCGTCGCCGAGGACGCCGTCTGGAGCGCCGAGTCGACGACCCCCGACGAGATCGAAGCCGCGCTGCGGCAGCTGCTCGTGGAAGCCCACGTCCACGACGACCAGGTCGTCCCGGCGCGGGTGTTGAACATGATCGCGTTCGTGGACCGGGCGTGGGCCGGGGAGATCGCCAACCGCCTGCGCGGGGTCGGGCGCTACCACGCCTCGCGCATGCTGGTGCTGGCCTACGAGCCCCGCCGCCGCACCCTCGACGCGCGCGTCACGATCTCGACCGACTGCTCCTCGACACCCGGGGAGCTGTCCCTGCTGCGCGAGACGGTGGTGGTGGAACTCGGAGAGGTGCACCTCGACGACCTGCTCACGATCGCCGACCCGCTGGTCGTGACCGACCTGCCGACGCTGCTGTGGTCGCCCCACGGTCACCGCGAGGTGATCAGCGAGCTGCTGCCCCTGTCGCAGGCGGTGCTGCTCGACTCGGTCGAGGAGCCCGCCCCGGCCGAGGCCCTGCAGTGGGCGAGCCACCTGGGCGAGCAGGCCTACGTGGTGGACCTGGCGTGGCTGCGCAGCACGCCCTGGCGTGAGCGCGTGGCCGCGATCTTCGACCCGCCCACCCGCCGCCCGGAACTGCGCACGATCGCGGCGCTCACGGTACGCCACCACCCCGCCTCGACCGCCGCCGCGCTGCTGCTGACGGGGTGGCTGGCCTCGTGCCTGGGCTGGCGGGAAGCCACGCTGCTTGCCCACGACGGGACCCTGCGCGGGCGTGCCCACGCCAACCGTCAGGACGTCGCCCTGCACCTGCAGGCCGCCCCCGAGCTGATGGTGCCGGGGCTCGAGAGCGTCTCGATCGAGACCGCCAACGGCCGCTCGCTGCGGCTCTCGCGCGGCCCCGGGGGGCTCCGGGCCCACGCCCGCAAACCGCACGAGAAGAGCCGCGAGTGGACGCTCCCGGGGGCCTCCCGGGGGGAGAGCGGGGTGCTCGGAGAGGGCATCCGTCAGGCTCTGTTGCGCGACCCCTCCTACGTACCGGCCCTCGACGCCGCGCTGGCGATGGCCGGCTGAGCGAAGCGGAGACCAGGCCGCCATGACCCGCCTCACGAGCTGCCCCGACGACGACTCCGTCGCCGAGCGGGCGGCGGCCCACGTGCGGATGGCGGTCGAGCAGGCCCGCGAGCAGCGGGGAGTTGCCCACGTGGCCCTGAGCGGCGGGGGCACCCCCGAACTCACGTACCGGCTGCTGGGCGAGGAGCCGGGGGCGCTGGCGGGCACCGAGTGGTGGTTCGCGGACGAGCGCTGCGTGCCCCCGGACGACCCCGAGAGCAACTACCGGATGGCGTTCGAGACGCTCCTGGGCCCCGCCGGCTTCGTCGCCGAGTCGGTCCACCGCATGGAGGGCGAGCTCGGTCCGCCCGAGGGGGCCCGCCGCTACGAAGCGGAGCTGCGGCGCCTGGGGACCGACGGCGAGCCCGTGACGCTCGACGTGGCGGTGCTCGGTATCGGCCCCGACGCCCACGTCGCATCGCTGTTCCCCGGCGCGGCCACGCTGGGCGAGGAGCAGGCGCTCTGCGTTGGGGTCGAGGACTCGCCCAAGCCTCCACCCGAGCGGATCACGCTGACGCTGCCGGTCCTGAGGGCCGCGCGCAGCTGCCTGCTGGTCGCCACCGGCCCCTCGAAGGCCGACGCGATCGCCGCGATGCTGGGCGAGCCGAGCCCGAGCGCCCCCGCCAGCCTGCTGCGCCGTGAGCGCCTGACGGTGATAACCGACGACGCAGCCGCCCCACCCCCGCCCAACCGCGGGTGAACGCCGCCGCCGGAACCCCTCCCGCTCAGGGCACGCGCGGCCCGCCGCCGCCGGCCGCGGTGCTGGTGCGCCACGCCGAGACCGAGTGGAGCCTCTCCGGACGCCACACCGGCCTCACCGACGTCCCCCTCACCGACGCCGGCCGCGAGGCCGCCCGACGCCTTGCCCCGCGGCTGGCGGCCGCCGACTTCGGGCTGGTGCTCGTCAGCCCCTCCCGGCGCGCGCGGGAAACGTGCGAGCTGTGCGGGCTCGGCGACCGGGCCCGGGTCGACGAGGACCTGCACGAGTGGGACTACGGCGACTACGAGGGCCTCACGTCTGCGGAGATCCTCGAGCTGCGCCCCGATTGGGTTTTGTGGCGTGACGGCTGCCCGGGTGGCGAGCTGCCCGGCCAGGTGGGAGCCCGTGCCGACCGCGTGATCGCGACGCTCGCGGGGTCGCCGGGCCCGGCCGCGGTCTTCTCGCACGGACACATGCTGCGGGTGCTGGGAGCCCGCTGGGTCTCGCTGGAGGCGGGCGAGGGGGGGCGCCTGGCGCTCTCGACGGGCGCGCTGTGTGCGCTCGGCCATGAGCACGAGACTGCGGTTATTTCGCGCTGGAACGACACCGGCGCCGGGGCTCGCTACCCCTGACGCGCGAATTTTCTGAGGTAGAGTGGGGCGCCAGCGAGCATGGCAGTCCACGCGCTGACCGCCCATCCGATCGCCGACGACGCCGAGCAGATGCTCGCCGCGATGCAACGGGCGCGCGAGGAGACGCTGGCGATGGTGAGCCACCTCAGCGACGATCAGCTGCAGCGGGTCCACTCACCGATCATGAGCCCGCTGGTGTGGGACCTGGCCCACATCGCGGCCTACGAGGACCTCTGGATCGCCCACCGCCACGGCGGGGGCGAGCTGCTGCGCCCCGAGCTGGCGGCCACCTACGATGCCTTTGAGACCCCCCGGGCCGCGAGGGCGGACGCCGAGCTGTTGGACGCCGACCGGGCGCGGGCCTACCTGCGGGCCGTCCGCGAGCGCACCGAGGAGGTGCTGCGAACCGTGGACACCGGCGACGGGGTGATCTGCGAGATGGTCCTCCGTCACGAGCTCCAGCACTGCGAGACGATGCGCCAGACGATGGCGATCGCCGGGTTGCTGCCGGCCGGCGAGCCGCCGGCGGTGGTGCCGTCCCGGGAGCCGGGCTGGACCACGCTCGCGGGCGGCAGCTTCGAGATGGGCGCCGGCGAGGAGGGCTTCGCCTACGACAACGAGCGCCCCCGTCACGAGGTCTCCGTCGAGAGCTTCAGCATCGCCCGCGTGCCGGTCACCAACGCGAGCTGGATGCACTTCAGCGAGGGCGGCGGGTACGTGCGCCGCGAGTGGTGGTCGGACGAGGGCTGGGCCTGGAAGGAGCAGTTCGACATCACCCACCATCCGGCGATCGCCGGCGGCGCGGCGGACGCCCCCGTCTGCCACGTCTCCTGGTTCGAGGCCGAGGCCTTCGCCCGCGCGCACGCGGCGCGCCTGCCGACGGAGGCCGAGTGGGAGAGGGCCGCGACCTCGACCCAGGGGACGGAGCCGGTGCTCGCCGGCGCCGGCTACGTGTGGGAGTGGACGGCGTCGACCTTCGGCCCCTACCCCGGGTTCCGCGCGTTCCCCTATCGCGAGTACTCGGAAGTGTTCTTCGGGCGCGACTACCGCGTCCTGCGGGGGGGCTCTTGGGCGACCCACCCCCGGGTCGCGACCACGACGTTTCGCAATTGGGACCTACCACTGCGGCGCCAGATCTTCTCCGGCGTGCGCCTGGCAAGGGAGGGATGATGCGACCACCACAGCAGACGGCGCTCGTGGAGGAGCCGATCCGGATCGACCGGCACCTCGACGGGGCCGATGAGCGGACGCTCGCGGAGGACGTGTTGGACGGGCTCACCCGGCCGTTCAAGGAGCTGCCGCCGAAGCACTTCTACGACGCCCGCGGAGCCGAGCTGTTCGACCGCATCTGCGAGCTGCCCGAGTACTACCCGACCCGCGCGGAGCGGGCGATCCTCGAGCAGCGCGCCGGGGAGCTGGCCGAGCTGACGGGCGCCTGCGAGCTCGTCGAGCTCGGCTCCGGGACGGCGGCCAAGACACGTGTGCTGCTGGACGCCATGCAGGCGGCGGGGACGCTCGAGCGCTACATCCCCGTCGACGTCACCGAGAGCATGGTGCACAGCTGCGCCGAAAGCCTGGTGGAGGAGTACCCGGGGCTGCGGGTGCACGGCGTGATCGGCGACTTCGAGCGACACCTGAGCCACGTCCCGCCCGCGTCCGGTCCCCGCATCGTCGCCTTCCTCGGCGGCACGATCGGCAACTTCCCGCCGGGCTCGCGGCGGCGGGTCCTGCGCGAGATCGCCCGGCTGCTCGGGGAGGGCGACCACCTGCTGCTGGGCACCGACCTGGTCAAGGACCCGAGCACGCTGGAGGCCGCCTACGACGACTCGCAGGGCGTGACGGCGGAGTTCAACCGCAACGTCCTGCACGTGCTCAACCGTGAGCTGCAGGCGGAGTTCGATCCCGCCGACTTCGACCACGTGGCGCTGTTCGACCGCGAACAGGAGTGGATCGAGATGCGCCTGCGGGCCCGCCGCGAGCTGACCTCCCGGGTCGGGGCGCTGAACATGACGGTCCACTTCGACGAGGGCGAGGAGCTGCGCACCGAGATCAGCGCCAAGTTCACGGCCGAGCGCATCGAAGGCGACCTCGCGGCCGCCGGGCTGGAGGTGTCCAGCTGGTTCACCGACCCCCAGGAGCGCTTCGCCATCACGCTCTCGCGCCCCCGCGCGCAGCTCGCCCCGGCGCTCTGAGCGCCGGCCGCCCGAGCAGGAGCTGGAGCTAGGCGGCCATCGCCGAGCGTGGCCGGGCGAGCGTGTGGGCGTTGCGCCCCCCCTCCTCGCCGGGCACGTCTGCGTCGAGGTTGACGGTCTCGTAGGCGAGCGTGCTCATCAGCTCCACGTACTCGGCGAACAGGTCGTGGACCTCGCACAGCAGCACCGGGTGGTGCTGTGCGAGCGTGCGGCGCATGCCGTCGATGACCTCGAGCTCGGCCCCCTCGACGTCGATCTTGACGACGTCCGGCACGGGGTGGGTCCCGTCGGCCAGGAACTCGTCGATCGAGGTCACCGCCACCTCGATCGACTCGCGCGCGCCCGTCGGGACGTTGACGGTGGCCAGGCGCGAGAAGGCGGACACGTCGGAGATGATCAGGCTGGCGTGGCCCGTGCTGCCGGCGATCGCGGTCTCGTGGACCTCGACCCAGTCGATTCCGTTGAGCGACACGTTTTCGCGGATCGCGGCTGCGTTGGCGGGGACCGGCTCGAACGCCAGCACGCGCCCGGTGGGGCCGACCAGCCGGGCCGCGATCAAGGTCATGAAGCCGACGTTGGCGCCGATGTCGAAGAAGGTCGCGCCGGGCCTCAGCTCGCGCATCAGGGCGCTCTGCAGCCGCCGCTCGGCCGTCCCCGTCGCGAACGCGACGGCGGAGCCGTGGAGGTTGATGCGCATACCCCGGGCGGGCCCGGAGAGGATCGTCACCGGCCGCCAGCGGAAGGCGGCAGAGGCGCGCGTCCAGGCGGCGCGGACGAAGCGGTTGCGGTGCTGCATGGCCGCGATCCGGCGCGGCAGGCGGCGCTCGTTCAGCCACGAGACGACCGCCAGGAAGGCGTTGTTCAGCGCTCGGCGCATGGCCCGGGACGATACTGCCCGGACGCGCAGGGGTGTCCAGGACATGTAGGCTGCCGCCCGCATGCGCATCGAGGACAGCAACGCGATCGTCGCCGGAGGGGCCTCGGGACTCGGGGAGGCGACTGTGCGGGCGCTGCACGAGCGCGGTGCGAACGTCACGATCGCCGACGTCAACGCCGAGAAGGGGGAGCAGCTGGCCTCCGCGCTCGGCTCACCGTTCGTGGCCTGCGACGTCCGCGAGGAGGGCCAGGTCGAGGCTGCGGTGGCCGCGGCGGCGGCCGAGGGACCGCTGCGGATAGCGGTCTGCTGCGCCGGCACGGGGTGGGCCCAGAAGGTTGCATCCTCGAAGGGACCCCATCCGCTGCTGCCGTTCGAGACGATCATCTCGATCAACCTGATCGGCACCTTCAACGTGCTCCGCTTCGCTGCCAACGCGATGCTCGCCGGCGATCCTCTCGAGGACGGCGAACGCGGCGTGTGTGTGAACACGGCCTCGATCGCGGCCTTCGACGGACAGGTCGGCCAGATCGCCTACTCGGCCTCCAAGGGCGGGGTCGTGGGGATGACCCTGCCGGCGGCCCGGGACCTCTCCCAGTATGGGATCCGCGTCAACACGATCGCCCCCGGGCTGTTCGACACCCCGCTGCTGGGTGCCCTGCCCGAGGAGGCCCGGCAGAAGCTGGGCGCCGGGGTCCCCTACCCACAGCGCCTCGGCCTGCCGTCCGAGTACGCGCAGCTGGCCTGCCAGATTGTCGAGAACCGGATGCTCAACGGAGAGACGATCCGGCTCGACGGCGCGCTGCGGATGCCGCCCCGCTGAGCGACACCCGCCCGCGGGGCGCTCGCTCCTGCGTCTAGAGCCTTTCGACCAGCATCGCCATCCCCATCCCGCCGGCGACGCACATCGACTCGATCCCGAAGGTCCCGCCGGTCGTGTCGAGGTCGTTCAGCAGCGTCGTCATGATGCGGGCCCCCGTCATCCCGAAGGGGTGACCGAGGGCGATCGCGCCGCCGAACGGGTTGAGCTTCTCGTCGGGGATCCCGAGCTCCTGTTTGCAGGGGACGATCTGGGCGGCGAACGCCTCGTTGATCTCGACGACGTCGATCTCGTCCATCGTCTTGCCCGTCTCGGCGAGCAGCTTCTGGATCGCGGGGATCGGCCCGAGGCCCATGATCTCGGGACGGATGGCGGCCACCGAAGACGCGACGATCCTTGCCCGCGGCTCGAAGCCGCCCTTTTCGGCCTTCTCTTCGGACATGATCAGCAGCGCCGCGGCGCCGTCGTTCAGCGGGCAGGCGTTACCCGCCGTGACGGTGCCGTCGGGCTTGAAGGCCGGCTTAAGCTGGGCGAGGCCCTCGAGCGTGGTCCCCGGCCGGGGGCCGTCGTCGCGGCTCACGACCGTCTCGGGCACGTCCACCTCGTTGCCCTCCTTGTCGGTCTCGCGGTGGGCCGGGACCGTGACCGGGACGATCTCCTTGTCGAAGTGGCCGCTGGCGACCGCCTCGACCGCCCGCGACTGGCTGATCACGGCCCATTCGTCCTGCGACTCGCGGCTGACCTTGCAGCGATCGGCGACGTTCTCGGCCGTCAGCCCCATCGGGATGTAGACGTTGTAGGCCGAACCCTCGGAGCCGTCGACGGCGTGGTTGAACTCGAACGGGGCGCCCCCACCGGCGCGCGAGACGGCCTCCACTCCGGCAGCTACGTAGGTGTCGCCCTCGCCGCTCTTGATCGCGTGCAGCGCCATCCTCGTGGTCTGCAGCGAGGAGGCGCAGAAGCGGTTGACGGTGCAGGCGGGTACGTGGTGGTCGATCCCCGACAGCAGCCCCGCCACACGGCCCACGTTGTTGCCCTGCTCGCCCTCGCAGAAGCCGCAGCCCATCATGATGTCCCCGATCGAGCCGGGCTCGAGGCCGGGGTTGCGCTCGATCAGCGCCTTCAGCGGGATGGCCGCCAGATCGTCGGCGCGGACGCTCTTGAGCGAGCCCTTGACCGCCCTCCCGATGGGGGTGCGGATGGCATCGACGATCACTGCTTCTGGCATTTGCGGCGCTCTCCTTCGCGTTGGGATCCGTTGGCCGGAGCCTAGTCGATGTCCTCGTATCCCCAGAGCGACACCAGGTCACGGCCGAGGTAATCGCCCGCCGCCTGCACGTCGGGCTTGAAGCGCCTGCGCAGCTCGAGCATCAGCTCCGGATCGGCGGGCTTCTGGGGCGCGTACGCGAGCCGCCGCCACCCCGCCCGCACGGCCGGCGGGCGCAGGAGCCCGGGCAGTGCCGCGTCGGCGGCCCGGGCCAGGCGCCCCGCCCCGGCCTGGTTTTTGCGCGCCCGGCGCATTTCCGCGGTGACGCGGTGGAGCAGGCCCGAGCGAACTTCCTTCAGCGGGGGCGTGTCGACCTGGGCCAACGGCTGGTCCCGGTCCACCTCCAGAAAGCGGAGCACCGTCCCCAGCGTGGCCTGGTTGTCGGCGCGGAACTCCTCGTAGATCAGCACCAGCACCTGCTCGGGCGGGAAGTGGTCGTGGAAGCGGCGCAGCTGCTCGGCGTAGCGGACGTGCTCGGAGTACATCAGCGAGGCCGGGTTGTGCGAGCCGCGCGGGATGCTCCGCCCGCGGCGACGCTCGCCCTCGAGCGCCAGGGCCTTGGCGAAGTCGCGCTCGGTCTCCACCCCGCTGGAGACCATCTGCAGGTGGAAGGAGCGCAGGAAGCTGGCGGGCTCGCGCAGGATCGCGATGATCTTGGCCCCGGGGACGACCTCGGCGATCGCCGCCGGGGC
>DATJOU010000042.1:0-4514 GCA_035506775.1 Solirubrobacteraceae bacterium
CGCGGGCATCGACGGCGAGGAGATCCTGCCGCTCGGACAGGACGCCTGCCTGGCGGCGGACCTCGCGCGGCGCTTCGGGACCGTGGCCGGGATCCTCTCGGGCCTGACCGACGCGATCGGCGAGGCCTGCGCGGCGCTCGAGCGGGGGAATCCGCTGGCCGAGGGCTCCCCGCTGGCGGAGTCCCACGGAACCGCCTATCCGCTGGTCCAGGGGCCGATGACCCGGGTCAGCGACCGGGCCGAGTTCGCGGCCGCGGTCGCCGGAGGAGGCGCGCTTCCGTTCCTCGCCCTGGCGCTGATGCGCGCGCCCCAGGCCGACGCCCTGCTGGCGCGCACCGGCGAGCTGCTCGGCGGACGACCGTGGGGTGTCGGAGTGCTCGGCTTCGTGCCGGCGGAGCTGCGCGCCGAGCAGCTCGAGGTCGTGCGGGCGCACCGGCCCCCGTTCGCCCTGATCGCCGGAGGACGTCCCGATCAGGCACGCGAGCTCGAAGCCGACGGCATCACTACCTACCTGCACGTCCCCTCACCGGGACTGTTGAAGCTGTACCTGGCCGAAGGCGCCCGCCGCTTCGTGTTCGAGGGGCGGGAGTGCGGCGGCCACGTCGGCCCGCGAACGAGCTTCGTGCTCTGGGACACGATGATGCGGGTGCTGCTCGAAGAGCTGCCGCGCGAGGCCTCCGACTGCCACGTCCTGTTGGCGGGCGGGATCCACGACGCCAGGTCGGCGGCGATGGTTGCGGCGGTGGCGTCCGCGGCGAGCGAGCGCGGGGTCCGCGTCGGCGGCCTGCTCGGGACGGCCTACCTGTTCACGCGCGAGGCCACGGAGGCCGGAGCCATCACGCCGCTGTTCCAGGAGGCGGCGATCGCAGCCAGCGACACCGTCCTGCTCGAGAGCGGTCCGGGCCACGCCACCCGCTGCCTGGCCTCGCCCTTCGTGGAGCACTTCGAGGCCGTCCGCCGCGGCCTGCGCGACGAGGGCGTGGACGCCGAGGAGCTGCGGGGGCGGCTGGAGGAGCTGAACATCGGCCGCCTGCGGATCGCTGCCAAGGGCGTCGACCGGTCCTCCGCGATCTCCGAAGAGCAGACCGGGGAGCTGATCGAGGTGGCCCCGTCCGAGCAGTGGGAGCAGGGCATGTACATGATCGGCCAGGTCGCGGCGATGCACAGCGAGGTCACGAGCGTCTCCGACCTGCACCTCGACATCGCCGCTGGCAGCAGCGGGCTGCTCGCCGCTCTGCCGGCGCCCGACCGGGAGCCCGAGCCGCAGCCTCCCCCGCCCGCGGACATCGCGATCGTCGGCCTCGGCTGCATCCTCCCCGGCGCCCCCGACGTGGGCACCTTCTGGGCGAACATCCTCGACGGGGTCGACGCCATCACCGAGATCCCCGCGGAGCGCTGGGACTGGCGGCGTATGTACGACGCCGACCCGGCGGCCCGGGACAAGGTCAACTCGCGCTGGGGCGGGTTCATCGATCCCGTCGTGCTCGAGCCGATGGCGCTCGGGCTGCCGCCGAAGTCGCTGGAGTCGATCGAGCCCTTCCAGCTGCTGGCGCTGCTGTGCGCGCAGGCGGCCCTCGAAGACGCGGGCTACGCGACCCGCCCGTTCGACCGCGAGCGCACCTCGGTGATCCTCGGCGCCGGAGGCGGAGGGGCGGACACGGCCGTCGCCTACACGGTCCGTTCGGCGATCCCGTCGCTGCTCGGCGACGGCCACCCCGAGCTCCAGGAGCAGATCTCCGACCACCTCCCGGAGTGGACCGAGGACAGCTTCGCCGGCCTGCTGATGAACGTGGCCTCCGGGCGGATCGCCAACCGGCTCGACTTCGGCGGCACCAACTACACCGTCGACGCCGCCTGTGCGTCCTCCCTCAGCGCGATCGGCCTGGCCGCCCGCGAGCTGCAGATGGGGACCAGCGACATGGCGCTCGCCGGTGGCGTGGACGCGATCCAGAACCCGTTCGCCTACCTCTGCTTCGCCAAGACCCGGGCGCTGTCCCCAACCGGGCGCTGCCGCCCGTTCGACGCCGCCGCCGACGGGATCGCGATCAGCGAGGGGTTCGCGACCGTGGTGCTCAAGCGGCTCGCGGACGCTGAGCGCGACGGCGACCGCATCTACGCCGTCATCCGCGGCGTGGGGGCGGCGAGCGACGGACGCGACCGCAGCCTCACCGCCCCGCGGCCGGAGGGACAGATGCGGGCCCTGCGCCGCGCCTACGCCCAGGCCCGGGTCTCACCGGGCACGGTCGAGCTCGTGGAGGCGCACGGAACCGGCACGGTGGCCGGCGACGGAGCCGAGGTGAAGGCGCTCTCGACGGTATTCGCCGAGCACTCCGACGAGCACCAGTGGTGTGCGATCGGATCGGTCAAGTCGATGATCGGGCACACCAAGGCGACCGCGGGGGTGGCGGGCATGGTCAAGGCGGCGCTGGCGCTGCACCACCGCGTGCTACCCCCGACGATCGGCGTCAGCGAGCCGAACCCGAAGGCGAACTTCCCCGAGAGCCCCTTCTACGTCAACAGCGAAGCCCGCCCCTGGCTGAGGGACGGCGCCCAACATCCCCGCCGCGCGGGGGTGAGCGCCTTCGGCTTCGGCGGGACCGACTTCCACATCGTGCTCGAGGAGTACACCGGCTCCTATCTCGAGCCGTCCGAGGCGCCGGTCTCGAGATGGCCGGCCGAGCTGCTCCTGTGGCGCGGGTCCCGTGAGCGCCTGTCGGCGGCCCTCGAGACCCTCACCACCGAGCTGACCGCCGACGCCCAGATGCCTCTGGCGCCGCTCGCCCGTCGTCTCGCCGGGGAGGCCTCCGGCGCTGATCCCGGATCGCCGGGGCTCGCGATCGTGGCGGAGTCCCCGGAGGACCTGTTGGCGAAGCTGGCCAGGGCGCGGGAGCTGCTCGCCTCGGGCGCCGCGCGCGTGCACGAGCAGGCGGGAATCCACTTCTCCGAGGAGCCCCTCAGCGCACGCGGGCAGGTCGCCTTCCTGTTCCCGGGGCAGGGGTCCCAGCGGGTCGGCATGGGACGCGAGCTGGCGCTGGCGTTCCCCGAGGCGCGCGAGCAGTTCGAGCTCGCCGACCGGGTGCTCGAGGGCTCCTACGAGCGTCCGCTCAGCAGCTACATCTTCCCGCCTCCCTCGTTCACGCCGGAGGACCAGAAGCAGCGCCAGCAAGAGCTGACCGACACGCACGTCGCCCAGGCCGCCCTGGGAGCGACCGAGCTCGCCTACGTGCAGGTGCTCTCCGCGCTGGGGATCGAGCCGCAGCTGACCGCCGGACATAGTTACGGGGAGTTCGTCGCGCTCGCCACGGCGGGGGCGCTCGATGCCTACCAGCTGCTGACGATCTCCGAGGCCCGGGGTCGGTTCATGAAGGAGGCGGCCGCCGCCGAGGCCGGGGCGATGGCCGCGGTGGACGCGCCCCCCGAGCAGCTCACGGCGTTGCTGGAGGGCGGCGGAGTCGTCGCCGCCAACCTCAACTCGCCCCGCCAGACCGTGCTCTCGGGCCCCCGCGAGCACGTCGAGGCGGCGCTCGAGTGGTGCCGCGACCGGGGCCTCAGCGCCCGCCTGCTCCCGGTCGCCTGCGCGTTCCACTCGCCGCACGTGGCCGGGGCCCAGCAGCGGCTCGCGCAGCTGCTGGCGCGCGAGCAGCTCGCCGTCCCCGGGGTGCCGGTCTACTCGAACACCACCGGGAGGGCCCACGCGAGCGAGCCGGCCGGGATCGCGGAGCTGCTCTCCGAGCACCTGATCAGGCCTGTCGAGTTCGTCACCGAGCTCGAGCAGATGTACCGGGACGGCGCCCGCCTGTTCGTCGAGGTCGGCCCGCGGTCGGTCCTAACCGGCCTCGTCCCGCAGACGCTCGGCGAGCGCGAGCACCTGGCCGTGTCCGTCGACCGCTCGGGTCGCTCGGGCGTGGTGTCCCTGCTGCACGCGCTCGCCGCACTCGCGGCCGAGGGCGTGCCGATCCGCACAGACCGTCTCTTCAGTGGTCGTGTACACACGTCGGACGACCGCCACGGCGAGACCCGCGCATCCGAGCGCGGGTCCGGCACCTGGCTGATCGACGGCGGACGTGCCTGGCCCGCCGATTCATCGCGCCCACCGGCCGCGCCCATTCCCGACACCAATCCGCACAAGGAGAAAGCCGTGATAGGTACAAGCAGCAACGGCGCGGGGCCATCGCTGGAGCCCCCAACGCCACAGACCGACCTACAACCCGACCGCTCGCCACCAGCCGCGAGCGAACTGGCCGCCGCGACGGTGCCCGCCGCGCCGGCCGCGCCCGCGCAGGTGATACCCGGCCCGCCCCTCTCGGGGGACCGCGTGGCGGACGTGATGCTGCGCCACCAGCAGGTGATGCAGCAGTTCCTCGAGACCCAGCGCGCGGTGATGCTCTCCTACCTCGGAGCCGCCCAGGGAGCCGCCTCGGCGACGGGATCGATCGCGATCCCGCGGCGCGAGGTCCCGGCACTCCCCGCGGCACACGAGCAGGCGGCGACCCGCCCGCCGGCCACGCAGGCAG
>DATJOU010000043.1:0-4860 GCA_035506775.1 Solirubrobacteraceae bacterium
ACCTGCTCCACGGCGAGCTCGCCTCGAGGGGCCCCGACCACGTGGTCGTGCTCTGCTCCGGGGTCGGCTACCGCGCGGCCGTGTCCGCCCAGACGCTGCGGAAGGTCCCCCCGCGGGGCGAGACGGTGACGCTCCACACCCACCTGATCTCGCGCGAGGACACGCTCACCCTGTACGGCTTCCACAGCGAGCACGAGCGGGAGCTGTTCCTGATGCTGCTGACCGTCCAGGCGGTCGGCCCGAAGGTGGCCCTCGCGGTGCTGTCCGTGACCCCTCCCGAGGAGCTGGTGGCGGTGCTGGCCGCGGGCGACGCCGAGCGGCTGCGAACCGTGCCGGGGATCGGCAAGCGCACCGCCGAGCGGATCATCGTGGAGCTGCGCGAGAAGGTCGCCCCGGACGTGCCGGGGGCGCCGGCGCGCACGCCGCTGATAGCCCGCCGCGGACGACCCGCGAGCCCCCGCGAGCTGGCCCGCGCCGGGCTGCTGGAGCTCGGGTACGGGCCGGAGGAGGCCGACGAGCTGCTGGCCGACGCCGAGGGCGAGACTCCCGAGGAGATGATCTCCGGCGCCCTGCGCCTGGCCCGGACGGGGGCCTGAGCGGCGATGGCGAGCTCCGGGACCCGCATCCAGACCCCCTACCTGGTCGAGGAGGACGAGCTCGACCGCTCGCTGCGCCCGCCGCGGCTGGAGGAGTTCGTCGGCCAGGACGCCCTGCGCAACCAGCTCGAGGTGGCGATCCAGGCGGCCGCCGCCCGCGGTGAGGCGCTCGACCACCTGCTGCTGGCGGGCCCTCCGGGGCTCGGGAAGACCTCCCTGGCCCAGATCGTGGCCACCGAGCTGGAGGTCCCGTTCGTGGCCACCGCCGGGCCGGCGCTCGAGCGCAAGGGCGACATCGCCTCCTTCCTGACCGCGCTGGAGCCCCGCAGCGTGTTCTTCGTGGACGAGATCCACCGCCTCGCGCGCACGCTCGAGGAGACCTTCTATCCGGCGATGGAGGACCACCGGCTGCCGATCACCGTCGGGCAGGGTGCGGGGGCGAGGGTCGTGACGCTCGAGCTGCCCCCGTTCACGCTCGTCGGCGCCACCACCCGTACCGGGCTGCTGAGCACCCCGCTGCGGGACCGGTTCGGCATCCAGGCCCGCCTGGAGCCCTACTCGGTGCAGGAGCTGGCGGTGATCGTGAGGCGCTCGGCGCGGATCCTCGAGATCGACATCCAGGGGGAGGGGGCCCACGAGATCGCCGCCCGCAGCCGCGGCACCCCGCGCGTGGCCAACCGCCTGCTCAAGCGCGTGCGCGACTACGCCGAGGTGCGCCTCGACGGCGTCGTCGGCGCCGAGGCCGCCCGTGCGGCGCTGGAGATGCTCGAGGTCGACTCGCTCGGCCTGGACCGGCTCGACCGCCGCATCCTGGAGGCGATCTGCGTGAAGTTCGCCGGCGGGCCGGTGGGCCTCTCGACGCTGGCCGTGGCGGTGGGGGAGGAGCAGGACACGATCGAGGACGTGTACGAGCCCTACCTGCTGCAGGAGGGGCTGATCAAGCGCACCCCCAGGGGCCGCACGGCGACGGCGGCCGCCTTCGCCCACCTCGGTGTGGCGGCCCCGGATGAGCTGGCGCAGGCGCTCTTTTAACGCCCGCTGAGACGAATCTGGCAGCGTTTGGGTCCGGCGTCCTTCCCGCCGAGCCTTTCGTAGTCTGTGTACTCCACCATGTCCCACCCTTTCATCTGCCCAAACTGTGGACACCGGACGAGCGAGCTCGACCGCAACCTGGGCTTCACCCGCCAGCCCAAGGGGTGCGCCAAGTGCGGGTTCGCGTTCCTGTTCGAACTCCTCGACGACTACTACCCGGCCCCCGACGCCGCCTTCTTCGTATGCGACGGGGAGGGCCGGATCGTGGGCTGCGGCAAGAACTCCTTCTCCTTCACCGGCCTGGAGGAGGAAGAGGTCATCGGCCAGCGGGTGGAGGAGGTCCTCGGCCTCAGCTTCTCCAACGGCGACGATCCCGTCGAGACGGTGCTCGAGTGGGGGGTGCGGGCACTCGAGGTGCCGGTCGAGGTGAGCGGGGAACGGGACGTGGTGGCGAGCGCCAAAGCCGACATGTTCCCGGCCTACGACGACGACGGCGGGCTGCTGCTCGTGCTGACCCCGGACAAGTAGTCTCAGACAGGGCATGACCGACCGCCGGCGCAACATCATGATCCTGCTCGTGGTCTTCGGGCTGATCGCCGCCTCCGTGGCCGCGATCGCGACCAAGCCCACGCGGCTCGGGCTGGACCTCAAGGGCGGCGTCGAGCTCGTCTACCAGGCCAAGCCCACGGCCCAGTCCAAGGTGAACACCGAATCGCTCGAACGGGCGATCAACATCATGCGCTCGCGGGTCGACAAGATCGGCGTCTCCGAGCCGGAAATCCAGCGTTCCGGCAAAGACGAAATCGACGTCTCGCTGCCCGGCGAACACAACATCCGCCACGCCGAAGAAACCGTCGGCACCACCGCCCAGCTGAACTTCTACGACTGGGAGACGAACGTCATCGGCCCCAGCGGCAAGCCCGAAGCCAGCAACGGCGCGGTCACCGGCGACTCGACCAACGGGGGCGCCGGCGGGTCCACCGCCGGGCTGACCGAGTACCAGGCCGTGCTGCGGGCCTCCAAACGGGCGCCGATGCTGCGCGGCAGCGACACCACCTGGACCCCCGGGTGCACCCCCGAACAGAAGAACGACTGCATCTACGGCACCTGGTACCTGCTCGACACGGCCAACGAAAAGGTGATCCGCGGCCCCGAAGAAACCGAAGCCGCGGTCTACCAGGACCTCCAGTACGAGGCCAAGGGCGAATGCAAGGCCGGCGCCTCGGGCTGCGTGCCCAAGAACGCCAAGCTCAAGGCCGTGCGCGTGAACCCGGGGACCGTCGTCGTGCAGGCCCACCCGGTCGAAAACGAATCCGGGAAGATCGTCAACCCGAGCCCCAACAGCTACTACGTCCTCAACGACAACCCGGCCCTGAAAGGGTCCGACATCACCAACCCGCAGCAGGGCTTCGACGAAGGCGCGGGCGGGTCCGGCCAGCCGAACGTGACCTTCGGCTTCACCGGCAAGGGCAAGGGCATCTTCGAAAAGATCACGCGCGAAATCGCCCACCGCGGCCAGGAAGCGCAGCTGCCGGGGGTCACCAAGAACGAGGCCCTCCAGCACTTCGCGGTCGAGCTCGACGGGCAGCTGATCACGGTCCCGTCGATCGACTACACCCAGTATCCCGAAGGGATCGACGCCTCCACCGGCTCGCAGATCTCCGGTGGCTTCACGATCAGCTCGGCGCAGAACCTGGCCAACGAGCTGCAGTCCGGTGCCCTGCCGCTGCGCCTGAAGCTGATCTCGCGCTCGCAGGTGTCGGCCACGCTCGGGAAAACCGCCCTCGAACAGGGCCTCGTCGCGGGCCTGATCGGCTTCGCGGTGGTGTGCATCTTCCTGCTCGTCTTCTACCGCGTGCTCGGCCTGATCGCGGTCGGCGGCCTGTTCATCTACGGGGCCTACTTCTTCGCCCTCATCAAGCTGATCCCGATCACGCTGACGCTGCCCGGGATCGCCGGCCTGATCCTCACGATCGGCGTCTGTGCGGACGCCAACATCGTGATCTTCGAGCGCGTCAAGGAGGAGATACGCAACGGGAGATCGGTCGTCTCCGGGATCGCGACCGGCTACAAACGCGGCTTCGCGGCGATCGTGGACGCCAACGTCGTCACCTTCATGACGGCCTTCATCCTGTTCGCCCTGGCGACCGCCGAAGTCAAGGGCTTCGCCTTCACGCTCGGGGTCGGGACGCTGGTGTCGCTGTTCACGGCGGTGCTCGCCACGCAGGCGGCGCTGGGGGCGATGGGCCGCTCGCGGTTCGTGACCCACCCGGCGGCTCTCGGCGCGCAGCCGCGTCGCGGCCAGGGCTGGAAGTTCGACTTCATGGGCCACTCGAAGTGGTTCTTCGCGCTGTCCGGCACGATCCTGCTGATCGGCGCCCTGGCGATCGGCGGCAAAGGCCTGAACTTCGGCATCGACTTCAAGTCCGGCACCCGCATCCAGACCGCCTTCGTGCACAAGGTGTCCGAGAGCGAAGTCGCGAAAGTGGTGGCCGAAGACGGCTATCCGGACGCCGAGGTCCAGAAAATCACGAATCCCAACGTGGGCGGCAGCGGCTACCAGATCTCGCTCAAGACGCTCGGTCCGGAAAAGGTCAGAGAGCTGCAGGAGTCGCTCGAAAAGCGCTTCGGCGACGACGAAAACGGGGCCTTCGGGACGAAAGGCTTCGTCCCCGGGACGAAGAACTTCTCCTCCACCTCGATCGGCCCCACGTTCGGGAAAACGGTCGCCAACAGCGCCGTCATCGCGATCATCGCCTCGCTGCTCGTGATCTCGGTCTATATCGCGTGGCGATTCGAGTGGAAATACGCCGTTCCGGTGCTGATCGCGTTGATGCACGACCTGCTGATCACGACGGGCGTGTACGCGTTGACGGGGAGGGAAGTGAGCGCGGCCACCGTCGCGGCGTTGCTCACGATCCTCGGGTACTCGATGTACGACACGATCATCGTCTTCGATCGCGTACGCGAGAACGTGCCGCGGATGCCCCGCGCCGCCTTCTCCCAGATCGTCAACCGCTCCATGTCCGAGGTGCTCACGCGCTCGCTCGCCACGAGCTTCTGCACGCTGCTCCCCGTGCTCTCGCTGCTCATATTCGGCGGCGAAACGCTGCAGGACTTCGCGTTCGCGCTGCTCGTCGGGATCGCCTCGGGTGCGTACTCGTCGATCTTCATCGCCTCGCCCGTGCTCACGCACTGGAAGGAACGCGAATCGTCCTACCGCAACCGCCGC
>DATJOU010000044.1:0-10523 GCA_035506775.1 Solirubrobacteraceae bacterium
GCGCCTCGTAGCTGGCACCGCTCGGCTGCAGCCACGAGCGGTACAGCGTGAGCGACTCGGGACGGAATCGCAGCGCCGGCGTGGGCGGGAGCTCGAAGGTCGCACCGGAGGTGGCCGAGACGGGCTCCCGTCCCCGCACCCGCGCGACCGTCAGGTGAGCCCGGAAGCGCCTGCGCTCGGGCTCCCAGTCGATCGCCCGCCGCAGCTCACCCACCAGTTCCTGCTGCAGCCGCTCGAGCTCCCCGTCGTGGTCGTGGATCTCCACCGTCAGATTTCTCGGCCGCCGCGGGGGCAGCCACAGCGGGGCCCCCACCGACAGCTCACCGACCTCCCCGGCGGTCGCGGCGGGGACACGGGCGAGATCGTCGATCTCCCCCACCGGGCGGCTGCCGAGGAAGCAGAGGGTGACGTGCAGCACCTCGGCTCCCAACGCCCTCAACTCCGGCCGCCCACGGGCGCGCGCTCGTCCCTGCGACGCCACCGCCCGGGCCCAGCCCGCCAGCTCGAGGCGCACCTGCTCCGGAGGGTCCACGGCCAGGAACAGCCGCGCGGTGGCGCCCCCGCCTGCGCTCATCCGGCTTCCGCGGCGCTCCCGTCGAGCACACGCCGCAGCAGGTGCATCGCGACCGACGTGGCGCGATCGCGCACGTCCACCCTTCCTCCCGGCAGTTCCACCTTGCGCGTGAGCTGCTCCCCTCCCCCACGGCCGTCCCCGGGGGCGCTCGCGACGCTCAGCCACACCAGCCCGACGGGCTTGTCCTCGGTGGCGCCGCCGGGGCCCGCGATCCCGGTTATGCCGACCCCGAAATCGGCCCCGAGGCGCTCGCAGGCCCCTTCCGCGAGCGCCACCGCGACCTCGCACGACACCGCCCCATGGGCCTCGATCAGGGCCGGGGCCACGCCCACGAGGCGCACCTTGACGTCGTTGTCGTAGGCCACGATCCCGCCCTTGAAGTAGTCCGAGGAACCCGCCAGGTCGGTCAGGCGCGCGGCCAGCAGCCCGCCGGTGCACGACTCGGCCGTGGCCACGGTCCGCGGGCCCCCGGGCCCCTCGCGCAGCAGCGCCGCCACCTGCTGGTCCACCGAGCTCCCGTCGGTGGAGAACAGCGTGTCGGGATGGCGGCGGGCGACGACCTCTTCGAACCGCCGGTAGACGTCCTCCTGGGCGGGGTCGAACACGGTCACCACCTCCACCTCGGCCCGTTTCAGGCAGGTGGTGATCTCCAGTCGCTCCAGCGGCACACCCTCCCGTTCGGCCACCCGCAGCGTCTCGGCGATCTCCGACTCGGGGATCCCGAACAGCCGCAGCATCCGCTGCTCGACCTGCCCCGCTCCCTTCAGCGCGGCTTTCATGGCCGCGGTGGCCACGGCGGTGCCCCACATCGGCTGCAGCTCCCGCGGCGGGCCCGGGAGCACCACGATCGTCGGCCCGTCCCGGCCGTCCGGCGGCGGCACCACCAGCCCCGGCGCCGTGCCGACCGGGTCGAGCACCGTGGCGCCCTCCGGCACCATCGCCTGTTTGCGGTTGCCGATCCGCACCGCCTCCATGTCCACGTCGGGGAAGCGTTTGGCCAGCGGGCGCAGGATCTCCGCGATCCGCTCCTCGACGGCCGCGTCGAGCTTCATCTCCCGCTCCTGGAAGCGTCCCACCACCTCGGCCGTGAGGTCGTCAGCCGTCGGGCCCAGCCCGCCGCTGGTGATCACCAGGTCCAACCCGCGGTCCGCCATGAAGGCGAGCGCCTCGTGCATGTCCTCGGGGCGGTCGCCGACGATCGTCGTGAAGGCCAGCTGCACCCCCAGGTCCCGCAACCGCTCGGCCAGCCACGGGCCGTTGCGGTCGCTCACGCGGCCGGTGAGCACCTCTGTGCCCGTGACGACGATCCCGGCCCGTGCCGCGGGGCCGCTGCTCACCGGCACGTCGGCAGGCTTCCGGCCGGCAACGGCTGGCGTCCGCGGGTCTTGGTGATCGAGTATCCGATCGCTTCGCTGGACGGTGTGACCGTCCGTGGCCTGCCGTCGATCACCATCGTGACCCCGCTGTTGCCGAGCGTGACCTCAAAGCGCCTTGCATGGTAGGTCGCCGTCGTCTCCCCGGGCTGCAGCTCGAGTCCCGGGATCAGCTTGTGTCCGTCGTCTCCGATCAGGCACACGTACACGACCGAGCTGGCCCGCAGCGAGAGGGCGACGATGTGCGACCCGGTGGTGTGGGTCACGTGCCCAGTGGTCCCCGTACGGGTCCCGCCGCCGGTGCTCGTGTGGGTGGACCCGGAGGGGTTGGATTTCCCGCCCGAGTTGGTGGCCAGCAGCACCACCAGCAGCACGATCACCGCCATGATCGAGACCACCGCGACGGTGTACCCGCGCGAGGACCCACCGGAGGAGCCCCGCGTGCGCCTGCGTTCGCTGCTGGGGACGATCGGCTCCCCGGGGCCGTCGCCCGGGTGCTCCTGGTCGAGCCGGTATTCCTCCACCAGCGCCTTGCCATCGAGCCCGAGCGCCTCGGCGTAGGTGCGCAGGAAGCTCTTCACGAACGTGGGCCCCGGCAGCAGGCTCCACTCTTCGTTCTCCAGCGCCCGCAGGTACTTGGCCCGGATCTTGGTCGTGGCCTCGATCTCGGAGACGTCGATGCGCGCACGCATGCGCGCCTCGCGGAGCGTGGCGCCGATTTCGGGCATCTCGCCGGAGAGGCTAGTCGCTGAGCGTGGCGGCGGGCTCGTCGAGCTCGGCCAGGAATCGCGGCAGGTCGGCCTCGGTGATCAGCACCTGACGGGGCTTGGACCCTTCGTAGCCGCTGATCACCTTGCGCTTCTCGAGCATGTCGATCATCCGCCCCGCACGCGTGTACCCGAGCCGCAACCTCCGCTGGAGCATCGAGGTGGAGGCGGTCTGCATTTCGGCCACCAGCACGATCGCGTCCCTCAGCAGCGGGTCCTCGTCGGGGTCGAACTCCTCCCGCGGCCCCTCACCCTCGGCCGGCTCGACCTCCTCCAGCAGCTCCTCCCGCAGCTCGGGCTCCCCCTGGCGGCGCCACAGCTCGGTCAGCTTGGCGATCTGGGGCTCGTCGATGTAGGCCCCCTGGATCCGCTGCAGCCGGGAGCTGCCGACGGGGCTGAAGAGCATGTCGCCCTGCCCGAGCAGCGACTCGGCCCCGTTCTGGTCGAGGATCACGCGCGAGTCGGTCTGGGAGGAGACTGCGAAGGCGATCCGCGAGGGCACGTTGGCCTTGATCATCCCCGTGATCACGTCGACCCGCGGGCTCTGGGTGGCGAGCACGAGGTGGATCCCGACGGCCCGGGCCTTCTGGGCCAGGCGGATGATCGAGTCCTCCACGTCGGCGGGGGCCACCATCATCAGGTCCGCGAGCTCGTCGATCACGCACACGATGTACGGAAGCGGCGCTTCTCCCCGCCGGGCACGGGCCTTGTTGAGCTCCGTCAGGCTGCGCGTCCGCGACAGCGACATGATCCCGTAGCGGGACTCCATCTCCTTGACCAGGTTGGCGAGCGCGTTGGCGGCCATCCGGGGGCTCGTGATCACCGGCGTGAGCAGGTGCGGGATCGACTCGTAGTGGTTGAGCTCCACCTGCTTGGGGTCCACCAGCACGAGCCGCAGTTCGTGGGGTGTGGCGCGCAGCAGCAGGCTGCAGAGCATCGCGTTGATGGCCCCGGACTTCCCCGCCCCGGTGGTACCGGCCACCAGCAGGTGGGGCATCTTCGCGAGGTCGGCCCCGATCGCCTTGCCGGCGACGTCCTTCCCGAGCCACACCGTCAGCGGCGAGGAGTCCCGCGGGGGCTCCCCGAAGACGTCCCCGAGCCGCACGATCTTGCGCTGCGCGTTGGGCACCTCGACCCCCACCGCCTGCTTGCCGGGGATCGGCGCCAGGATGCGGATGTCGGTGGCCGCCAGCGCGTACGCGAGGTCGTCCTTGAGCTTGGCCACCGCTCCCACCTTCGTGCCCGGGGCCAGACGCAGCTCGTAGCGGGTGATGTGTGGACCGGCGACCGTCCCGATCACCTTCGCCTGCACCCCGAAGTGCCCCAGCGCCTCCACCAGGCTGCGGGCGGTCCGCTCCTGTCCGGCCGTGTCCGGCCGGTTGGCCTCCGCCCCGGAGCGGGTCAGCAGCCTGGCCGCCTCCGGAAGCTCCCACACGAACTCGGGGTCGTCGGTGACGGCGTCGCGGTAGCGGCCCTGGGGGGTGAGCTGCCCGTCGTCGTGCTCGCCCCCGCCGGCCGGCGTGAAGGTCGCGCCGTCGTCGTCGTCGTCCTCCTCGCCGGCGTCCTCGTCCGCTTCGCGCTCGGCCGCCGGGTCGGCCGCGAGCGGGTCCTCGGCCACGTCCTCGCCCGAGCGGTTTCCGGGGTCGGACTCCGCAGCAGGCTCTGGCTCGTCGTCCCACAGCGAGGCCGCCGTGGAGGCCCCGGCCGCGTGGGTGAGCGGCGCGGGTGCGTGCTCGCCGGCCGGGGGGAAGGCGCTGTCGGTGTCGTGGGTGGTCCCCGCCGAGACGGGGGGATCGCCGAACAGCCGTCCGTGGAGCAGCCGCGCGATCGCCGCGAGCCCCTGCGCGGCGTCACGGACGAGCGTTCCCAGCGAGGAACCCGTCAGCAGCATCGTCCCGGTGATCGCCAGGAACACCACCAGGATCCCGACCCCGAGGCCGTGGACGAGCGGGCTCGCGAGGCGGAAGAGGGCTTCCCCCACGACCCCTCCGTGGCTCTGCATGTGGGCCGAGGTCCACGCCTGCGAATGGGGACCCGCTCCGGAGGTGATCCCCAACGTGCCCGCGGCGAGCGCCAGCGTGATGGCGGCGAACAGGCAGATGGCGCCGGTCCGCAACGGCCGTTCGAGGCCGAGGGCGGGACCCAGCAGCAGCACGACCCCCGCCGCCAGCAGCGCCAGCGGGGCGAACACGCGGGCCCTGCCCAGGATCCAGCCGAGCGCGACCGTGAGCCCGTGCCCGGCGCTGCCGCCGTCCCAGCCGCCGTAGATCACGAACACCAGGTAGAGGCCGCACGCCAGCAGTGCGAGCGCCAGCACCTCCTTGCCGCGCTCCCCGAACAGGGGGGTCCGCGGGCGCAGGCGCGCGAGGATTCCGCGCAGCGACGCGAGCGGAGCGACGCGGGTACGGCGGCGAACCGGCTTGCGGCGCCGCGCAGGGGCCCTTTTCGCCCCGGAGCGCGAGGCGGAGGAGGATCTCCGGCGGGTCGCTGGCATCGTCCGCAACTTCGACGCCACGTGCCCGTAACCTGCATGTGGGGCTTACCATCGCTTTACACCCAGGCCTTTAGATAAAGACATGACCGACTTTGCCCGCAGTCCACGCGTGCTCGTCGTCGAGGACGACGAGGACATCGCCCAGGCGCTCCAGCGGTCGTTGCGGATGGAGGGGTACGAGGTGCGGATCGCCCCCGACGGCCGCGAGGCGATCGAGCAGGGCCGGGCGTTCGCCCCGGACCTCGTGATCCTCGACCTCGGCCTGCCCCAGATCGACGGTGTCGAGGTGGCGCGCTCGCTGCGGGCCGACGACGACGTGCCGATCCTGATCCTCACCGCCCGCGACGCGGTCGAGTCACGGGTGGAGGGCCTCGACGCCGGCGCCGACGACTATCTGGTCAAGCCGTTCGAGCGCCAGGAGCTGCTCGCCAGGCTGAGGGCGCTGCTGCGCCGGCGCCCGCCGCGCGGATCGGCTCCCCTGCGGGTCGGTGACCTGATGCTGAACGCCGACACGCACGAGGTCTCCCGTGGCGAGCGGCAGATCGAGCTGACCCAGCGTGAGTTCGAGCTGCTCGAGTACCTGATGCGCAACGAGCGGATCGTGATCTCCCGCCAGCGCCTCCTCGACGAGGTCTGGGGCTATGACCCCTTCTCGACCACCAACACGATCGAGGTATTCGTCTCCAACCTGCGTCGCAAGCTGGAGGCCGACGGGGAGCCGCGCCTGCTGCACACGATCAGGGGAGCCGGCTACGTCCTCCGCGCCTGATCGCCGCGGCCCGCTGCGCCGCCAGTGGGCGCGCGTGTCGGCGGGCTTCGACCGCATGCCGATCAGGGTCCGGCTCGCCGGCGTCTCGGCCGCGCTGACGTTCGTGATCCTGTGCGTGTTCGCGGGCGTGATCGGGTCGCTCACGGTCCACCGCATCCGTCAGGACTTCAATCGCGAGGTGAACGAGAAAGCCGAACGTCTCCCGAACGAGCTCAACATCGAGGTCGTGTTCGCCAGCAACGGCGAGGAGCACCTGGTGATCACGCCGGGCCTGGGCTACTTCACGGCCCCCAACGAACACGCCGTGATCCGCGTGTTCGGCATCGACGGCAGCGTGCTCGCCGGTGGCGAATCGCCGGAAGGGTCGCCCTGGTTCGGAGCCCCCGAACGCTCCGCACAGACGCTGCACAACTACCGCGTGCTGGCGCGCACCGCACCGGTGCGCCTGGACGGGGTCCCGCGCGGGCACGTGTTCGTGCAGTACGCCAAAAGCGTCGACGAAACCGAGGCCACCGTGCGCAGGGTGGAGCTGTTCCTGCTGCTGGGGGTGCTCGGCGGGACCGCCCTGGCGCTGCTCGCCGGCCTGTCGATCGCGCGCCGGGCGATGAAGCCGATCACGGAGCTGACCTCCAGCGCGGCCGAGATAGCCCGCACCCGCGACCCCTCCCGCGAGATCGCCCAACCCGCCGCCGAGGACGAGGTGGCGAAGCTGGCGCGGACCCTGCAGGGGATGCTCCACGAGCTCGACGAGGCACGGGGCGAAACCGAGGCTGCGCTCGCGCGCCAGCGACAGTTCGTGGCCGACGCCTCGCACGAGCTGCGCACGCCGCTCACCAGCGTGCTCGCCAACCTCGAGCTGCTGGCCGAAACGCTCGACGGCGACCAGGGCGAGGCCGCCAGCTCGGCGCTGCGGTCCTCCCGGCGGATGCGCAGGCTGGTTGCCGACCTGTTGCTGCTGGCCCGCAACGACGCCGCCAAGCCGACCGTCCGCGAGCACTGCGACCTGGCCCAGATCGTGGTCGAGGCCGCGGGCGAGCTGGGGGCCCTCGCCGACGGTCACGAGATCGTGATCGACACCAGCCCCGCCCCCGTGTACGGGGTCCGGGACGAGCTCCACCGCGTCGGCATCAACCTGCTCGAGAACGCGATCCGCTACACCCCGGCCGGCACCGAGATCCGCGTCAGCACCGCCACCACGCAGAGCGAGATGGTGGAGCTGGTGGTCGAAGACGACGGGCCGGGGGTCCCCCCCGAGCTCGCCGAGAGCCTGTTCGAGCGCTTCGTGCGCGGGGCCGGGGACCGCGGTGGCTCGTTCGGCCTCGGGCTGGCGATCGTGCAGTCGATCGCGACCTCCCACGGTGGCACCGTCACGCTCGAGCCTCCACTCCAGGGAACGGGGGCCCGCTTCGTGGTGCGCCTGCCGTCGAGCTCAGACCTCGACGACGACGGGCAGGACCATCGGCCGCCGCTTGAGACGCTCGTAAACTAGCTTCGCCAGGTCGTCGTGGAGGACCTGTGCGAGCAGGTCCGTCTCGTGGATCCCCTCCCCCGCCGCGTGGCGCAGCGAGCTCTCGACGGTGAGCCGTATCTCCTCGGTCAGCTCGTCCGCCTGGTCCATGAACGGGACGCCCCGGAAGATGACCTCGGGGTCGGCCACCGAGGAGCCGTCCTGCTCGGCGATCGTGACCACGACGATGAAGATGCCGTCGGCGGACAGCATCCGGCGGTCGCGCAGGGCGACGTCGGCCATGTCGCCGATCTCGACCCCGTCCACGAAGATCATCCCCGACTGCTCGGGCTGGCCGAAGCTGGCCCCGCGCTCGTCGATCTCCAGCGGCAGGCCGTTCTCGCCCTGGAAGATGTCGTCGGGGTCCACCCCCACGGCCTCGGCCAGGCCGGCGTGCATGCGCAGCCGCTTGAAGTCGCCGTGGAAGGGCATCACGTAGCGGGGCTTGACGAGGTTGAGCATCAGCTTCACCTCCTCCTCGTAGCCGTGTCCGGAGGCGTGGACGGGGGCGTCACGGGGGGTGATCACCTCGCAGCCGATGTGGTACAGGCGGTCGATCGTCTCGTTCACGGCCCGCTCGTTGCCGGGGATCGGGGTGGCCGAGAAGACCACCGAGTCGCCCGCCTTGAGCTCGACCTGGGGATGGTCGCGGTACGCCATCCGCCGCAGCGCCGACAGCGGCTCGCCCTGTGAGCCGGTGGACACGATCACGACCCGGTCGTCGGGGAAGTCGGAGATCTCCCGGGGCCCCACGAGCAGCCCCTCGGGGATCTCGATGTGGTCGAGGTTGCGCCCGATGCCGACGTTCTTGCGCATCGAGCGACCGACCAGGGCAACCTTGCGGTCGAGTGCGTGGGCGGCGTCGATCACCTGCTGGACGCGGTGGATGTTGGAGGCGAAGCTCGTCACCACGATGCGGCCCCGGCAGCGCGCGAAAACCTCCTCCAGATGGGGACCGACGACCGACTCCGAGGGGGAGAACCCGGGACGGTCCACGTTGGTGGAGTCGCCACACAGCAGCAGCACGCCTTCGCGGCCCAGTTCGGCCAGCCGCGAGACGTCGGCCGGGGCGCCGTCTACCGGGGTCTGGTCGAACTTGTAGTCGCCGGTGATCAGCACCGTCCCGAGCTCGGTCCCGAGGGCCACCGCGCTGGAGTCGGGGATCGAATGCGTCATGTGGATCAGCTCGAGCGTGAACGGGCCCAGCTCCAGCCCTTCGCCGGCGTCCAGCTCGGCCAGCTCGACGTCCTCGAGGCGGTGCTCCTCGAGCTTGGAGCGGGCCATCGCGAGCGTCAGCGGGCCCCCGTAGACGGGCGCGTCGAGGCGGTCCCCGAGGTCCCTGATCACCCACGGGAGGGCTCCCAGGTGGTCCTCGTGGCCGTGCGTGACGACGATCGCCTCGATGTCCTCGGCGCGCTCGCGCAGGTAGCTGAAGTCCGGCAGCACGAGGTCGATGCCGACCATCTCAGGCGTCGGGAAGCGCAGCCCCACATCCACCACCATCAGCCGCCCGTCGTACTCGACGACGGTCATGTTCTTGCCTATCTCGCCGAGGCCACCGAGCGGCAGGACCCGCAGAGTGCCGCTCACGCGTGGGCGCCGGCGAGCAGTCCGTGGCGTTCGAGCATCGCCCGCACCGCGGCCGCCTCCTCGGCGGTCGCCTCCACCAGCGGGAGTCTCAGCCCTCCGGCTTCGAATCCGAGCATGTTCAGCGCCGCCTTGGTGCAGATCGGGTTCGAGGTCAGGAACAGCGCCTCGTACACGTCCTGAAGCGAGGCGTCGATCTCGGCGCGGTGCTCGGGCTCGTCGACCATGCGGCGCATCTCGGGGCCCACCACGTGGCTGGCCACCAGGATGCCCCCGGCCCCGCCCATGTCGAGCACCCGCCCCAGGTTGCCGTCGTCGCCGGCGTACAGGTCGAGGCCCTCGATCATCTGCAGCTCGTCCGCGTTGGCCTGCTTGACGCCCGACACCCCGGGGATCTCGGCCAGCTCCCGGAGCAGGTCGGGGGGCATGTTGGTGCCGGTGCGGGAGGGGATGTTGTAGAGGATGGTCGGTTTGTCGGTGGCGGCCGCCACGGCTTCGTAGTGGCGCCGCAGGCCGAGCCGGTTGGGCCGGTTGTAGTAGGGGGTCACCGACAGCATCGCGTCGGCCCCCGCCTCGGTCGCCCGTTCGGTCAGGTAGACGGCCTGACGGGTGTCGTTGGTGCCGGTGCCGGCGATGATGCTCTTCCCTGCAGGACGCTCGGCGACCGCCAGTTCGATCAGCCCGAGCTGCTCGGCGTCGGTCATCGTCGATGCCTCCCCCGTGGTGCCGGCGACCACGAACCCGTCCGACCCGTGGTCGGCGAGGTGGCTCATCAGCGCCACGAAGGCGGATTCGTTGACCGCCCCGCCGTCTTCGAACGGCGTCACGATCGCGGTCAGGATCTCGCCCAGGTCCGGCATGTGGCTCAGTATCTCACGCGCGCGGAGGCTAGTCCGAGAACAGCAGCTTCTCGAGCCCGACCACCGGTGAGCGCTCGAGCTCCCCCACCCGGCGGATCGCGAGCAGGACCCCCGGCATGAACGACTCGCGGCTGATCGTGTCGTGGCGGATGCTGAGCGTCTGTCCGAGGTCGCCGAGGATCACCTCCTGGTGGGCCACGAGGCCGGGAAGGCGCACGGAGTGGATCGGGGGCTCGGGCTTGCCGCTGGCTTGCGCCATCCGCCGGGCGGTCAGCGCGGCCGTGCCGCTGGGGGCGTCGAGCTTGGCGTCGTGGTGGAGCTCGATGATCTCCGCCTTGGGCATGTAGCGGGCGGCCTCGGCGGCGAAGCGCATCATCAGCACCGCCCCGATCGCGAAGTTGGGTGCGATCAGCACGTTGGCGCGGCGCCCGGAGTCCTCGGGGCGGGCGTCCACCAGCGGGGCCGGGTCGAAGCCGGTGGTGCCGATCACGACGTGCACGCCCGCGCTGACGCACGCGAGCGCGTTCTGGAGGGCGACGTCGGGGGTGGTGAAGTCGACCACCACGTCGGCCTCGTCGAGGAGCTCCTCGAC
>DATJOU010000045.1:0-7917 GCA_035506775.1 Solirubrobacteraceae bacterium
CACGTCGTGGAGTACGCCGGCAAGCCCATCCGCGAGCTGTCGATGGAAGGCCGCATGACGATCTGCAACATGACCATCGAGGGCGGCGGGAGGGCGGGCATGATCGCCCCCGACGACACCACCTTCTCGTGGTTCCATGACGTCGCGCGCCCCGGCGCCCCCGCCGGCGCGGAGCTCCAGGCCGCGATCGAGCAGTGGCGCGAGCTGCCCACCGACGAGGGGGCGAGCTTCGACAAGGAGGTCCACATCGACGCCGGTGAGATCTCTCCCCAGGTCACCTGGGGCACGAACCCCGGGATGGTGCGGGCCGTCACCCAGGCCGTCCCCTCGCCGGAGGAATTCGACACCGAGCCCGAGCGGGAGTCCGCCGAGCGGGCGCTCCGCTACATGGACCTCGAGCCCGGCACCCCCTTCGAGCAGATCGCGGTCGACCGCGTGTTCATCGGCTCCTGCACCAACTCCCGCATCGGCGACCTGCGGGCCGCGGCTGGCGTGGTCGCGGGGCGCAAGGTCGCCGACACCGTCCACGCGATGGTCGTCCCCGGCTCCCAGCAGGTCAAGGCGCAGGCCGAGGAGGAGGGCCTGGACCGCATCTTCACCGAGGCCGGTTTCGAATGGCGGGCCGCCGGGTGCTCGATGTGCCTGGGCATGAACCCCGACATCCTGCAGCCCGGCGAACGCTGTGCCTCGACCTCGAACCGCAACTTCGAGGGCCGCCAGGGGCGAGGCGGGCGCACCCATCTCGTGTCCCCCCAGATGGCCGCCGCCGCCGCCATCGAGGGGCGCTTCGTGGACGTGCGGAGCTGGGACCGGTGAGCGAGCACACGCCGGGGGACACGTGGCAGCAGTCGGACCTGGCGACCACCTTCCTCGAGCGCCGCTCGGACTTCGTGCCGCTGCTCGACGTCCAGGAGGACATCGTGCTGCGCCTCCTGCAGCGCCGGGGACGCCCGATCTCGCGGTTCCTCGACCTCGGCTGCGGCGACGGCGCCCTGACCCAGCTCCTCGTCGACGCCTATCCCTCCGCCGAGGTGGTGATGGTGGACTTCTCCCCGCCGATGCTGGAGCGCGCCGGTGAGCGCCTGCGCCGCATCCGCGTCCAGGGGTCGCTGTGGCGGGCCGACCTCAACGACCCCTCGTGGGCCTCGGAGCTTCCCTCCGGCGGCTACGACGCGGTCGTCTCGGGCCTCGCCATCCACCACCTCCCGGCGGAGCGCAAGCGGGAGCTGTTCGGCGAGCTGTTCGGGATGCTCGAACCCGGGGGCGTGTTCGTGAACATGGACTACGTTGCCGTCGAGGGTCCCCTCGAGGGCCTGTTCGACGAGCACAGGGTCGGGGCGGTGAGCGCCGATCCCGGATCGGGCTCCGGCGGCGCCGGGGAGCCGCTCCCCGACGACGAGGACGACGACCGCCCGGACCTCGCCGAGGCCCAGGTGGGTTGGATGCGGGAGGCCGGCTTCGAGCAGGCCGAAGTGCAGTTCAAATGGGCCGAGGCGGCCGTGATGGCCGGCTTCAAGCCCGACCGAGAGGAGCGCTAACCAGTGGAAGCGATTGAGACCATCTCGGGCGCGATCAGCCACCTCGACCGCGCCGACGTGGACACCGACCAGATCATGCCGAAGCAGTTCCTCAAGCGGGTGGAGCGCACCGGCTTTGGCGAGTTCCTGTTCTACGACTGGGCCAAGGAGCCCGGCTGGGACCTGCCAGCCAACCCGATCCTGGTGGCGGGGGAGAACTTCGGCTGTGGCTCCTCCCGCGAGCACGCCCCCTGGGGCCTTCAGGACTACGGCTTCCAGGCGATCGTTGCCCCCAGCTTCGCCGACATCTTCTATTCCAACTGCACCAAGATCGGGCTGCTCCCGGTGGCGCTCGACGAACACCACTGCCGCGAGCTGGCGGGGGCCGGCGAGGGCCAGGTGGACCTCCGCGCCCAGGAGGTCCGCTACCCGGGGCCCGACGGTCGGCTCGTAAAGCTCCACTTCGACATCGACCCCGAGATCCGCCACCGCCTGCTGGAGGGTCTCGACGACGTCGGGATGACGTTGCAGAAGGAGCAGGACATCGCCGCCTACGAGGCCGACCGCGAGCGCAGCGGCCCGGTCACGACGGCGCTCTAGGCGCGAGGGCGGCGCGCGCGCAATGGCGAACCACATCGTCACGCTGCCCGGCGACGGTATCGGGCCGGAGATCATGGCCGCCGCGATCCGGGTCCTGGACGCGGTCGGCGAGTTCGAGTACGAGGAGCACCTGTTCGGAGGTGCCTCGATCGACGCCCGCGGGACCGCCCTCACCGACGAGGTGCTCGACGCCTGCCGGCGCTCGGACGCCGTGCTGCTGGCAGCCGTGGGGGGACCCCGGTGGGACACCACCGACCCCTCCAAGCCCCGCCCCGAGCAGGGGCTGCTGGGGCTACGCAAGGGGCTCGGCCTGTACGCGACCTGCGCCCGGTGAAGCCGATCGAGGCGCTGTACGACGCCTCCCCGCTGCGCGAGGAGCGCATCCGCGGCACCGACATGCTGCTCGTCCGCGAGCTCACCGGCGGCATCTACTTCGGCGAGAAGACCCGCACCGAGGACACCGCCAGCGACGTGTGCCTGTACACCACCGAGGAGATCGAGCGGATCGCCAGGACCGCCTTCGGGGCCGCCCGGGCGAAGCTCACGAGCGTGGACAAGGCCAACGTGCTCGAGACCTCGCGGCTGTGGCGGGAGGTGGTGAGCGCCCTCCACGCACGCGAGTTCCCCCACATCACGCTCGAACACATGCTGGTCGACAATGCCGCCATGCAGCTGGTGTCAGCCCCCCGCCACTTCGACACGATCGTGACCGAGAACATGTTCGGGGACATCCTCTCCGACGAGGCGGCGATGCTCACGGGGTCGATCGGGATGCTCCCGAGTGCCTCCCTGGGCCAGGACGGACCCGGCCTGTTCGAGCCCGTCCACGGGTCGGCTCCCGACATCGCGGGCCAGGGCGTCGCCAACCCGCTGGCGATGTTCCTGTCGGCGGCGATGATGCTCCGTCACGGACTCGATTCGGGGGCGCAGGCGACGGCTGTAGAATCCGCAGTGCAGCGTGCGCTCGCAGCGGGGCTGCGCACACCCGATCTGGGAGGAGGATCGGGCACCGCGCAGGCGACCGAGGCGGTGCTCGAAAACCTCTGATCTCAGGAGTCATGGCCAAAGTGCAGCCCACCGAGCTCATCTGGATGAATGGAGACTTCCGTCCGTGGGAGGACGCGAAGGTCCACGTCCTCACCCACGGCCTGCACTACGGCACCGGCGTCTTCGACAGCATGCGCTGCTACGACACCGAGCTCGGCCCGGCGGTGTTCCGCAACGCCGAGCACATCGACCGCCTGCTGCGGTCGGCCGAGCTGTACTACATGCCGGTCCCCTACACGGCCGACGAGCTACGGGCGGCCACGCTGGAGCTGGTGGCCCGCAACGGCCTGCGCTCCTGCTACATCCGCCCGATCGTCAACCGCGGCTACGGGCAGATGGGTCTCAACCCGCTGGAGGCCCCCGTGGACGTGGCGATCGCGTGCTGGGAGTGGGGTGCCTACCTCGGCGAGGAGGGCAAGCGCGACGGCGTCCGCGCGAAGGTGTCCTCCTGGCGGCGGATCAGCCCCGACTCGCTGATCCCCCACGCCAAGGCCTCCGGCCAGTACCTCAACAGCGTGCTGGCGAAGGTGGAGTCGCTGAAGGCCGGCTACGAAGAGGCGATCCTGCTCGACGACCACGGCCACGTGTGCGAGGGCACCGGCGAGAACGTCTACATCGTCCGCGACGGCGTGATCGCCACGCCCGGACAGCACAACTCGATCCTCGACGGGATCGTGCGCAAATCGATGCTCCAGATCGCCCGTGACCTCGGTTACACCGTCGAGGAGCGCAACGTGGCGCGGGCCGAGATGTACCTCGCCGACGAGATGTTCATGACCGGGACCGCCGCCGAGCTGGTGCCGGTCCGCGAGGTCGACGACCACAAGATCGGGACCGGCAAGCCGGGCGAGGTCACGCGGGTCCTGCAGAGCGCCTTCGAGGACGCCGTACACGGCCGCACCGAGAGCTACCGCGAGTGGCTCGACGTGGTCGGTGGGGAGGCGCTCCAGTCGCCCACCGGCGAGGCCGCCGAGCCGAGCCCGCAGACCACCACCGCGGGGTAGGCCCCATGGCCGACATACAGCTCTACGACGCCACCCTGCGCGACGGCATGGGCGGGGGAGGCATGACGCTCACGGCCGCCGAGAAGGTGCGGGTGGTGCACGCCCTCGACGCCCTCGGCGTGCACATGATCGAGGCCGGCTTCCCGGTGTCCAACCCGAAGGAGATGGAGCTGTTCGAGCTGCTCGCCGAGGAGCGCCTCGAGGTGGCCGAGATCGTCGCCTTCGGCATGACCCGCCGGCGGGGCGTCACGGCCGAGCAGGACGAGGGGCTGGCGGTGCTGGCGGGCTGCTTCGCCCCGATCTGCACGCTCGTCGGCAAGAGCTCGATCCTGCACGTGGAGAAGGTCGTGCGGGTATCCCGCGAGGAGAACCTCCAGATGATCGGCGATTCGATCGCCTTCCTGGTCGGGGCCGGCAAGCGGGTCCTGTTCGACGCCGAGCACTTCTTCGACGGCTTCGCCCTCGACCCCGGCTACGCGCTGGCCTGCCTGCGGGCAGCCGCCGAGGCGGGTGCCGAGCGGGTGGTCCTGTGCGACACCAACGGCGGTTCCCTGCCGCCCCAGATCCGCACCGCGCTGGCGGTCGTCCGCGAAGCGCTCCCCGACGCGGCCCTGGGGATCCACACCCACGACGACTCCGGCTGTGCGGTGGCCAACACGCTGACCGCCGTGGAAGCCGGCGCGACCCAGGTCCAGGGGACGATCAACGGGATCGGCGAGCGGACCGGGAACGCCAACCTCGTGACGATCATCGCCGACCTGCAGCTGAAGATGGGCGTCCCGCTGCTGGCCCCCGAGCGGCTGGCCCGGCTGACGGAGACGGCCCACTTCCTCGACGAGCTGCTCAACCGCTCCCCGGACCCGGCCCAGCCGTACGTCGGCAAGCACGCCTTCGCCCACAAGGCCGGACTCCACGCCGCCGGGGTCCGCTCCGACGCCAACACCTTCGAGCACGTCGACCCGGAGGTGGTCGGCAACAGCCGCGACCTGCTGATCTCCGAGCTGTCGGGCAAGGGGGCGATCGTCGAGAAGGCCGCCGGGGCCGGCATCGAGGCCGACGACGAGTTCGTCGCGCGGGTCCTCTCGCGGGTCAAGGAGCTGGAGCACGAGGGCTTCCAGTTCGAGGCCGCCGACGGCTCCTTCGAGCTGCTCATGCGCCGCGAGCAGGACCGTTACGAGTCGCTGTTCCGGCTCGAGTCATGGAGGGTGACGGTCGAGAAGCACGCCGACGGGAACGTCGAGACCGAGGCCTCGATAAGGCTGTGGAAGGACGGCCGGCGCTACTGGGCGGCGGCCGAGGGCAACGGCCCGGTGAACGCGCTCGACAAGGCTCTCCGCAACGCGATCGGGGACCTCTACCCGGAGCTGTCGGAGATCGAGCTGGTGAACTTCAAGGTGCGCATCCTCGACGAGTCCAAGGGCACCGGTGCGGTCACGAGGGTGCTGATCGACGCCTCCGACGGACAGGACGTGTGGGGCTCGATCGGGGTCTCCGAGAACGTCATCGGGGCCTCCTGGGACGCGCTCATGGACTCGCTCGAGTACGGCCTGGCCCACCGCCGCCGCGCGGCGGGCGCCCCGGGCGCCCCGCAGTGAGCGCCCGGTGAGCGAACCGATCCCGCTCGCCCGGCCGGTGCTGGGCGAGCCGGAGGAGCGGGCGGTGGTGGAGGTGCTCCGCTCCGGACAGCTCTCGCTCGGCCCCCGCCTGCCCGAGTTCGAGCGGGCGTTCGCGTCGTTCGTCGGTGCGCCCCACGCGAGCGCCGTCAGCAGCGGCACCACCGGCCTCCACCTCGCGCTGCGCGCCGTCGGGGTCGGCGACGGCGACGAGGTCGTCACCAGCCCGCTGTCGTTCGTGGCCTCGGCCAACGTGGTCGTCTACGAGCGGGCCCACCCGGTGTTCGCCGACATCGATCCCGTCACCCTCAACCTCGACCCGGAGGCGGCCGAGGCGGCCGTCGGGGAGCGCACCAGGGCGCTGCTCCCGGTGCACCTGTTCGGCTACCCGGCCGACATGCCGGAGCTCGAGCGGATCGCCTCACGGCACGACCTCGCGATCGTGGAGGACGCCTGCGAGGCGCTCGGGGCCCGCCACCGGGACGGCCCCGCCGTGGGCGGCCGCGGGCACCCGGCGGTGTTCGGCTTCTACGCCAACAAGCAGCTCACCACGGGCGAGGGGGGGATGGTGGCGATGGCCGAGGAGGCGCTCAAGGAGCGGATCGACTCCGAGCGCAACCAGGGGCGGGCCCCCGACATGGGCTGGCTCGACCACGACCGGCTCGGGTTCAACTACCGCCTCTCAGAGCTGGCGTGCGCGTTGGGGATCGTGCAGCTGGGGCGCCTGCAGGAGATGCTCGACGCGCGTGCCGTAGCGGCCGCCAGGTACCGCGAGGCGCTGGCCGGGATCGAGGACCTGGGGCTGCCGTGCGAGGACGCCGGCGGGGACCGCCGGGGGTGGTTCGTGTTCGTCGTGCAGGTCCCCCGGGGCTGTGACCGCGACGAGGTCGTGAGGGCCCTGGCGGCGGACGGGATCCAGAGCAAGCCCTACCTGCCCGCGATCCACCTGATGAGCTTCTACCGCGAGCGCTTCGGCCACCGCGAGGGTGAGTTCCCGGTGTGCGAGGACGTCGCGGCGCGCTCGCTGGCGCTGCCGTTCTTCCCCGAGATCACCGAGTCCCAGATCGAACGGGTGGCCGAGCGGCTGCGGGCGATCGTCTCTGTGTGAGGGTCCGGTAGACCGCGCGGCGGGGCTAGAGGCCGGTGGGCGAAACTAGACTGCGGACTCTTGTGTCACGGCTGAGCGAGCCCCAGGATCCCGACTTCGAGCGGCTGAACTCCTCGATCGCCTTCGACCGCCGGCTGTGGCCGCAGGACATCGCCCAGTCGCGGGCCCACGCGAGGATGCTGGGGGCGAGGGGGATCGTCGACGGCGCCGACGTCGAGCAGCTGCTGGCGGGGCTCGACGCGGTCGAAGCCGAGCTGCGGGAGGGGCGCTTCCCGTTCGCGGACGGCGACGAAGACATCCACATGGCGATCGAGCGGCGCCTGACCGAGATCGCCGGACCGGTGGGGGGACGGCTGCACACGGCGCGGTCGCGCAACGACCAGGTGGCGACCGACCTGGCCCTCTACACGCGCGAGCGGGCGGCCGCTGCCCGGGCGGACCTCGGTGAGCTGATGGGGGTGCTGATCGCCAAGGCCGAGGAGCACCTCGACTGGGGGATGCCGGGCTACACCCACCTGCAGCGGGCCCAGCCGGTGTACCTCTCCCACCACCTGTTGGCGTACTTCTGGATGTTCGACCGGGACCGTCAGCGGTTCGTCTTCGCCGAGCAGCAGTGTGGTCGCCTTCCGCTCGGCTCGGGGGCGCTGGCGGGGGTGAACTTCGACACCGACCGCCGGCAGGTGGCCGCCGAGTTGGGCTTCGAGGGTGTGACCGAGAACTCCCTCGACGCCGTCTCCGGGCGTGACTTCGCGCTCGACTACCTGTCGGCCGCCGCCACCTGTGCGACCCACCTGTCGCGGCTGGGGGCCGAGCTGGTGCTGTGGTGCAGCAGCGAGTTCGGGTTCTGCGAGCTGTCGGACTCGTGGAGCTCGAGCTCTTCGCTGATGCCCCAGAAGAAGAACCCCGACGCGGCCGAGCTGCTCCGCGCCAAGGCACCGCGTATCGCCGCCCATCTCGTCGCGCTCCACGGGGTGATGCACGGCCTCCCGCTGACCTACAACAAGGACATGCAGGAGGACAAGGAGCAC
>DATJOU010000046.1:0-4054 GCA_035506775.1 Solirubrobacteraceae bacterium
GGGAGCGGATCCGGTTCTCGGCGATGCGGGGCAGCAGCACCTGGGCGAGGACCAGCACGACCACGACCGCTCCCGCCAGGTACAGGAGCAGCCGCCGCAGGGTGTGCTGGCCCCGAAGCCTCATCGCCGGCCCCCAAGCTACGCGGCGGTCCGGCCGGGCCCGGCCCGAACCACGAACCCGAGGGCCATAGCTTCTAGCCTTAGGCCCGCCGGGGCGTGTAGCTCAGCTGGCCAGAGCACCTCGCTTACACCGAGGGGGTCGCCCGTTCGAGTCGGGCCGCGCCCACCTCTGCAAGGCGTTCCATGAGCGAAGACACCCCCATCCGCGTAGCCGTCATCGGGTCCGGCCCCGCCGGCTTCTACGCCGCCGGGCACCTGCTGAAGGGCTCCGGTGACCGGCTCGAGGTGGACATGATCGAGCGCCTGCCGACGCCCTGGGGGCTCGTGCGGTCGGGGGTCGCCCCCGACCACCCGAAGATCAAGTCGGTGACCCGGGTGTACGAGAAGACCGCCGCCCACCCACGCTTCCGCTACTTCGGCAACGTCACCTTCGGCGAGCACGTGTCCCGCGAGGAGATGCTCGAGCACTACCACGCGGTCGTGTACGCGACCGGGTCACCTTCGGACCGAGCGCTGGGGATACCGGGAGAAGACCTCCCCGGGTCGCATGCGGCCACGGATTTCGTCGGCTGGTACAACGGCCACCCCGACTTCACCGACCTGGAGGTGGACCTCCTCTCGGCCGAGCGCGCGGTGATCATCGGCAACGGCAACGTGGCCCTCGACGTGGCCCGGATGCTGGTGCTGGCACCCGAGGAGCTGGCACCGACCGACACCGCCGATCACGCGCTCGAGGTGCTCGCCCACAGTCGCGTCCGTGAGGTGGTCGTGGCCGGGCGCCGGGGACCCGCCCAGGCCGCCTTCACGAACCCCGAGCTGCTCGAGCTCGCCGACCTGCAGGAAGCCGACGTGATCGTGGACCCGGACGAGCTCGATCGGGCCCTCGCGGTCGAGGACCCCAACGTCGACGCCACCTCCAGGCGCAACGTGGAGATCCACCGTGACTACGCTTCGCGGGAGCCCCAGGGACGACCGAAGCGGCTCGTGTTGCGGTTCCTGCTCTCCCCCACCGAGATCCTCCCCGGCGGGTCGGGCCGCGTGGGAGCCGTCGAGCTGGTCCGGAACGAGCTGGTGGCCGACGAGGAGGGCCGTCTGCGGGCCCGTGCCACCGACCGGCACGAGACGATCGAGGCGGGTCTGGTGTTCCGGGCGATCGGATACCGCGGCATCCCCCTCCCGGGGGTCCCGTTCGACGACCGTGGGGCGGTGATCCCGAACGAGAGCGGCAGGGTCCTCGATCCGGACACCGGCGATCCGCTCCCGGGCGAGTTCGTGGTGGGCTGGATCAAGCGGGGCCCCACGGGGGTGATCGGGACCAACAAGAAGGACGCCCAGGAGACCGTGGACGCGATCCTCGCCGACCTCGCCCCGTTGATGGACGACGCAGCCGCCGGCAACGGCTCGGCGGCCGGCCTGCACCTGCCCTCGAGCGCCGAGGCCGAGCAGGTCGAGGGCCTGCTCCGCTCCCGCCAGCCCGAGCTGATCACCTACAGCGGCTGGGAGGCGATCGACCGTCACGAGCGCGCCTTGGGCGAGCCGGCGGGCCGCCCGCGGGTCAAGCTCACCCGGATCGAGCAGCTGCTGGAGGTCGCGGCCCGCGAACAGCCCTAGACTGTTCGCCCGTCGGGCCCCGTTAGCTCATCTGGCAGAGCCCCGGACTTTTAATCCGGTGGGGCGAGTTCGAGTCTCGCACGGGGCATCTTTAGAAGGCCTGGAAATCCGAAGGATTCGGAGGACGCCCCGGGTTCGGCTTCTAGAACTTGGTCGCGAATTGGTCGCGAGATCCGCGTCAAGAAACGAGCGGTCGGTAAGGGATCGTCGGGCGACAGCCGGACCTGAGAGCGGATCAGCCGGAGCCGAATCGCAGTCAAGGCGGCCTCGTCAGAGGCGCGCGGAGCGCGGGCCGAAGGCCCCGCCTTTACGGCGAGGCGGTGGAGGCTACACAGAGAGCACAACATCTCGGTCGACGGATGAGCCGCCAGTCGCGCTTGGCCGTCAACCCGCGGAGCGGTGTCCGCGATTGCCTTAGCGTCGGCGTGCCGTGGATTGCAGGCGAATCGGGACGACGATGCTTGGGTACGTTTCCAACGGCGCGCCCAGTTCTTCTGCTTCTCGATCATTGCCGTGCCCGTACGCGGGCGTCTCGATGTCCATTTCGAGACGCACGTCGAGGTGGTGTCCGCTGCGCAGCCTGCGCAGGACGCCCCTCGCTGTGAGGTTGCGTTCGATCGGTTCGCCAACGAAGTTCCCCAGTAGCGTGAACGTCGCCGACCCTCCCCGCAGGATTGACACCGGCACGTATTCGACGACCGTCCGTCCGCCGTTGGGCTTGCGGGCCTGCGAGGGAACCCCGACCTTCGCCCTGAGCTGGCCGACGCACCCGAGGGGACAGCGCAGCCGTATACGCAGAGACTTCGAGTTGAGGACGGCGGCGCCGGAGGGCACGGAGACCGGGCAGCTCGACGGGGGAGAAGCCGGAGTCCCGGGTTCCGCGAGGAGCGCGCGATAGACGCTGGGGGCTCGACAGCCGGACAGGGCGTAGACGACTTCGGCGCCGGCGAGAACTGGCGTCGCCGCTTCGTGGTCGTCGAGCAGCCCGAAGTCGGCGATGGGGTGGAACACCGGCGCTTGAAGCGCTGCCCATCCGAGGATCTCGTGTTTGCCTTCCGTGGTCGTCCGAAGCAGCAGCCGGCCTTCCGCGAGACCGTAGACGGCGCACGCCGGGATTCCCAGTGGTTGGGGCTCGGGTTCGGCGATGGTGCTGACGCTCGCCCGGCAGTCGTCTTCTTCGGAGACGACGAGCGTTCCGTCGGACTGCAGCATGAAGCTCGTCCCCCCCAGAGCCAGCGAGGGCCCTGGTACGGGTACCCGATACAGCTCCTGCCCGCTGTCGATGTCGTACACGACGATTGCGGCGGGACCCGTCCCGCCCACCTGGTTGGCTCGATAGGCAACCATTCGCCCAGCGACGGCCAGCACGGTCGGCTCGTAATAGAACTCGTTGGCGAAGACCGGCTCGAGCGGGGCTTCCAGGTGGATAATCCGCTGTAGACCTGAGGCCAGGTCCTCGACCACGACGCAATCGAGGCTGTCGTACGCAAGGACGTCGCCGTAGAGAGCCATCGCGTAGTGCGCTTCGGGGCCGATTTCGCCGCTGGCCGATCCACTGAGGCCCGGCACGCGCTGGCACCCCGCGGTCTGTTCCTGAAGCGGACCTGACAACGGCCCTGCCAGCACCCGCTCGTAGGAGATCGAGCAGCAGCTCTTATAGCCATGCGTGCTGCCCCTCTCGCGGACAACGAGGCGCGTCGGCGAGGCAGCGATGTCAACGATGCCGCGACCTTCACCGATGGGGCCGACACGCGTGGTCACCGTGGCCGGCCCCGCCGGCGGGAAAGCCAGCACATCGTCGTCCCCTTTCGGTTCGTAGCTTGCGACCAGCGTCTCGGCCCCCACCGCGGCGAGCGATTGGCCGCCGTCGAGGTAGCCGGCAAGCCAGTAGTGATTGGTAAGGAGTGTGGGCGCAGCGGGAGCGACGCTCGGGGCAGCCGCGCCCACAGACGCCGCGGCAAGTGCCGTGGCCACGAGCCGAGTCCCCAAAGCGCGACGGGGCAACACGAGCCGAGGAAACACGTCGGATCGGATGCCAATGCGAACGCCGAGGCGCAAGATCACGGCGGCATCACCACGTCAAACCGAATCGGATTTCGCCGCCGACTACTTGAGTGTCCGCGCAGTGACCGAAGCGTGTCCAGGGCGCCGCCACGTATGACGACACGTTTCGGACACCGATCGACGGCGATTTTCGGCTCTGTGGAGCGGACGGATGTCTTCTACAGGCGGGTTCGGTGTGCGTTGCGAACGGCTACGACGACACCTGCGACTCAAGCGTGGCTCGTCAATCCGGCGCGGGCCGCCGGCGGCGGGCCCAGCG
>DATJOU010000047.1:0-3710 GCA_035506775.1 Solirubrobacteraceae bacterium
GATCCGCTCCACCTCGATCACCGGCGTGGCTGCGAGGAGCTCTCCGTGGGGGTGGGCCCGCCACTCCCCGGGGGTGCGGGCGATCGTCAACGGGAGCGCCTGCTCGGACGCGGCCTGCTCGAGCTCGGCGGAGTCCCACTCGCCGAAGGCCGCCACCAGCCGCTCCCACGCCGGTGGGCAGTCGAGGAACCGCAGCCACGCGGCGGCCATGTGGGGATACACCCCCGAGGCCATCACAGTGCGCCCGTCCCGGGTCCGGTAGGGGGCCAGCAGGAAGAAGTTGTCGTACACCAGCGCGTGGCCGTGGGGGAGGCCGTTGATTAGCGGGTGCCAGGCGAAATGGGGGGTGATCCCGTGGATCGCCCGGCGCAGGTCCAGCCGCAGGTCCTGGCCGCGGCCGCCGCGCAGCTTCCAGATCGCGGCCGTGCCCACCGCCGCGGCCATGATCGGGACCCCGATGCCCGCTCCCAGACGCAGGCGGCTCTCGAGGATCGGGTCCTGCCCGCAGATCTCCACCTCACCCCCCGCGTCGGCGGCTGACAACCCGGTCGGAGCCAACAGCCCCTCGAGCGCCTCGAGCGGGTCGAACCCGTCGGTGGCGGCCTGCGGCGACGCGGGTGTCGTCGCCGGTGTCGTTGCCTGTGCCGTCGCCTCCATCGCCGCCAGCCTGACACCGTCCCTGGATGAGTGCAACAAAAGCTGTGCATCCTAGAATCAATCTGACTCATGCTGAACCTGGCTCGCGTACGGGTCTTCTTCGAGGTCGCCAGGAGCCGCTCATTCGCGGGGGCGGCGGACTCGCTGAGCTACACCCCCTCGGCCGTGTCCCACCAGATCTCGGCGCTCGAGCGGGAGCTGGGGACGCCGCTGATCAACCGCGCCGCGCGTCCGTGGACCCTCACCTCCGCCGGAGAGCAGCTCTACCGCAGGGCCGAGGCCGCCCTCGCGGAGCTCGCGACGGCCGAGGACGAGCTGGCGCAGCTGTCCGCCGGAGAGGCGGGCACGGTGCGGCTGAGCTCGGTCATCTCGGGGCTGCGCAGCGTGGTCCCCCCTGCCGCGGCCGCCCTGAAGGCCCGGCACCCGACGGTGTCGCTGGCGCTCTCCGAGGCCCAGCCGGCCAGGGTCCTGCGAGAGCTCCGAAACGGCAAGGTGGACGTCGGGATCATCATCGCCGGGAGCGGAAAACCGGTCCCGCGGTCGCGGACACTGCGCACGGTCGCGCTGCTGGAGCAGCAGATGATGGTCGCCGTCCCCACATCCGGCCGGCTGGGCCGCTCGAACAGGCTGACGCTCTCCGAGCTCCGCGGTCAATCCTGGCTGCTCCCCTCCGGCAGGCGGGTGCCCGAGTTCCGCGAGGAGATCGACCACCTGTTCAAGGATGCCGGCTACACGCCGCAGGTCGCCCTCGAGCTCGACGACGACGTCGCCGGCCAGGCGCTGGTGGCGGCCGGTGTCGGCATCGGACTGGGCCCGGGGCTGGCCGCCCCTCCACCCCACTCGGGCGTGAAGCTGATCCCGCTGAGCCCGCCCAGCAGGCGGACGCTTTACGCGGTCGCGGCCTCCGGCCCGCTGAGGGCGCCCGTGGAGACGCTGCTGGAGGAGCTGCAGCTGGCGGCGAAGCGGGTGTAGGGGCGCTCAGGCGAGCGGGGTGGAGACGAGCAGCCGGTCGAGCCGCGTGGCCGCCGGGAGCCCGAGCAGGGCCACCGCGGCCAGGGCGAGGAAGGCGGCGGTGGGCTCGTGGACGAGCCCCTGGACGAGCAGCGCGACGACGATCCCGCCGAGGTTGCCGGCGAGCCAGATGATCGCCCCGGCGGTGCCGGCGGCCGCCCCAGCCAGCCGCTCGATCGTCGTCAGCACGATCGGCAGCGCCGGCAGCAGGGTCGCCCCCATCACCACCAGCACCACCGCGCACCCTGCCAGCGGGGGGATCGTGGCCAGCGACAGGCAGCCGAGCACCCCGACCGTCACGACCGTGAACATGAAGCGGCGCTCGGCGTGACGGCGGTCCACTGCCTGGGGGATCACCGCACACCCGATCGTCCCCGCCAGCACCATCCCCACGAGTAGCCCCCCCGCCGCCCCTTCGGAGATCCCCGACGGGTGCAGCAGCGTCTGCAGCCAGGTGGCGAGCGCGACGAAGATCCCGAAGCCGACGAACACGAGCGCGCACAGCACGCGCATGATCGGCATCGCCCACAGCGCGCGTGCCGCGCTCCCCTCGATCGCCACGTGCTCCTCGTCGGGGTGGCCCGGAGCGAGCATCGCGACCGCTAGTGCGAGGCCGGTGACGACTCCGATCACCGCCTGCACCACGAGCAGCCGTTCGATCTGGCCGTGGGCCCCGATCGTGGGGCCCATCAGCAGCGCCACCAGCATCCCCACGAAGCCCGCGGCCGCCCCCACGGCGATCCCCGCCGGACGTTCCTCGGCGGGCAGGTAGTGGCCGGCGAGCTTGCTCACCGCGCTGAGGGCCAGAGGCTGGGCGAGCGCCACCAGCGTCTGCCCGGCCAGCGCCCACGCGTAGCTGTCCCCGCCCAGGCGCACGAGCCCACCGGCCGCCACCAGCCCGCCGCTGGCGGCGAGGGAGGGGCGGAACCAGCGGTCGAGCAGCATCCCTGCGGGGAGCGCGAGCACCACGTACAGCAGCGGGAAGATCTCCGCCAGCCAGCCGATCGCCCCGACCGACACCCCATAGTGCTTGGCGCTTTCGGTGGTGATCGCGGCATAGGTCAGCCACAGCACCTGCGTCGAGGCGCACACACCGGCGTAGGCGAACATCACCCGCCAGCCGGTGGAGGTTCTGGTTGCGCGGCTCATCATCCGCGCGGCGAGCCTACAGTCACGGGCCCGCGGCCTCGGCCTACGGCTGCAGCCCCACCGTTTCGATCACCTGGTACCAGTCCTTCTGGCCGAGCATGAATTCCGCTTCGGCGAGCTTCAGTTCGGCGTGTTCGATGTAGGACACCAGGTGGGCTTCGCCGCCGTGGACGTAGCGCGAGACCTGCTTCCACGGCACTTCCGGGAGCTGCAGCGTTTCCACCCGGTTGTCGAGTTCCACCACGTGGGGGGGGACGGTCTGGAAGCCGCTCGCGGTCCACGACCGCACGTCCGCGCACAGGTCGGGGAGGCTCAGCCTGGACAGCCCGCTGAGGCTCGAGGCGAGCATGTGGATCGCGTGGTTGAAGGAGCCGCTCGAGAAGTGCAGGGGCTTGATCGCGCTCGCGAAGCGCTGGATCGGTCCGGCCGTGGCGCCGTAGTCGATCGACCACAACGCGTCCGCGACCTCGCCCGCCATCGGCTCGGCGGCTTCGTTCTCGGGGGTCCCGGCGCCCGCGTTCGGACATTCGCCCGCGAGCCGGCTGTTGTACTTCTCGACCTTCGCCTGGGTGCTCGAGATCATCCCCACCCGCACCTTCGCGAGCGCATAGTCGGCGGCGATCGCGGCGTGGGTCGCGTCGGCCTGGCTGCCGGCGAGCGCCGGTGCGGGCACCGCGAGCAGCATCAGCACGAAGATCCCGGCGACCCTCCTCCACATGGGCACCATTGTGACCGGTCGAGGGGCGTCTGCACGCCGGTCCGGCCGCCGGCGGCCTCAGCGCGGCCCGGTATTGACCCAGAGGTGCGCCCCGGTCCTGGCCGAGGTCCCCTCGACCGTGGAGCCATGCGATACGCACGCCGGCCGCAGGTGCGTCGGTGCTCCTGGGGGGAGC
>DATJOU010000048.1:0-11387 GCA_035506775.1 Solirubrobacteraceae bacterium
TCCACGCAGCGTGCTGCGCTGGTCGCTCGGCGACGGCGTGGATCCCTACGAGATCGCCTCCCGTGAGCTGAGCCGCTTCCGGCAGGCCCCGGGCGAGGACGGGCCCCCGTTCGCGGGTGGCGCGGTGGGCTTCTTCGGCTACGACCTGGTGCGCACGGTCGAGCCCCTCGGCGACCCCCCGAGCGACGAGCTCGGTCTGCCGGACATGGCGTTGATGCTCTCCGACGCGCTCGTGATCTTCGACCACCTCAAGCACACGGTCACGATCCTCGCCAACGCCGACCTGGTCGAGGACCCCGACGTCGAGCTCGCACACCGCAAGGCCTCAGCCCGCATCCAGGAGCTGCGACGGGCGCTCGCCGGGCCCGTCCCGCGCCCTGCTCACAGGGAGGGCGAGCGCACACCCCCGGCGTTCGAGTCGAACATGCCCCGGGAGCAGTTCGAAGCGATGGTGGAGCGGATCGTGCGCTACATCCACGCCGGTGACGCCTTCCAGGTCGTGCCCTCGCAACGCTGGTCGGCGCCCGTCCCGGTAGAGGCCTTCTCGATCTACCGCGGCCTGCGCGCGATCAACCCCAGCCCGTACATGTACTTCCTGGACTTCGGCGACTTCCAGGTCGCCGGCGCGAGCCCGGAGCCGCTGCTGACCGTCAGCGGGCGCCACGTGTCCACCAAGCCGATCGCCGGCACCCGCCCGCGCGGCGCATCACCCGAGGAGGATCGCCGCATCGCCGCCGAGCTGCTGGCGGACGAGAAGGAGCGGGCCGAGCACGTGATGCTGGTCGACCTCGGCCGCAACGACCTCGGCCGCGTCTGCGAGTACGGCACCGTGGCCGTCGACGAACTGATGGAGGTGGAGCTCTACAGCCACGTCATGCACATCGTCTCCTCGGTGTCGGGCACGCTGCGCGAGGGGGTGGGGGCGATGGACGCGCTGCGCTCGGTGCTCCCGGCCGGGACCCTGTCGGGCGCGCCGAAGGTGCGCGCGATGCAGATCATCGACGAGCTCGAGCCCGTAAAGCGGGGGGGCTACGGCGGGGCGGTCGGGTACCTCTCCTACGGCGGGGACCTCGACACCGCGATCCACATCCGCACCGTCGTGGTCAAGGACGGCGTTGCCCACATCCAGGCCGGAGGGGGCACCGTCGCCGACGCCCAACCCGCCTTCGAGTACGACGAGTCGGTCGCGAAGGCGCGGGCGGCGATGCGTGCGATCGGGCTCGCCTGCCGCCAGCCGGAGTGGGCATGAGGGTCCTCGTCCTCGACAACTACGACTCCTTCACCTACAACCTCGTCCAATACCTCGGCGAGCTGGGGGCGGAGGTGCAGGCGGTCCGCAACGACCGCGCCACGGTCGACGAGCTGCTCGAGCTCCAGTTCGATCGCTGCGTGGTCTCTCCCGGGCCGTGCACGCCCAACGAGGCGGGGATCACCCTCGAGCTCGTGCGGCGCATGCCCGAGGGCGGCGTCCCGACGCTCGGCGTGTGCCTCGGCCACCAGGCGATGGCCCAGGCCTTCGGCGGCGAGGTGCGGCTGAACCCGCCCGTCCACGGCAAGGCGACGACGATCGAGCACGACGGGCGCACGATCTTCAGCGGGCTGCGGTGCCCGCTGCGGGTGGGCCGCTACCACTCGCTGATCGTGGACCCGGCGCTGCCGGACTGCCTGGAGCAGTCGGCTGCCGGCGGGGGGGTGCTGATGGGCCTGCGTCACCGCGAGCTGCCAGCCGAGGGCGTCCAGTTCCACCCGGAGTCGATCCTCACCGAGGACGGCCGCGAGCTGCTCGCCAACTTCCTCGGCACGCCGGCCCCGAGCGGGGGAGGCTAGGTGCCCGACGAGGTCCTCACGCGCGCGCTGGAGACCCTCTGCAACCGCCGCTCCCTGACCGAGGACGAGGCCGCAGAGGTGCTCTCGGAGATCATGCACGGGGAGGCCTCGGAGATCCAGATCGCCGGCTTCCTGGTCGCACTCAGGACGAAGGGGGAGAGCGTCGAGGAGCTGGCGGGGCTCGCGCGCGTGATGCGGGAGCTCGCCGTCCACGTCCCGATCGAACGCGACGACCTTCTCGACACGGCCGGCACCGGCGGCGGTCGCAGCTCGTTCAACATCTCCACCACCGCGGCCCTGATCGCGGCGGGAGCCGGTTGCGCGGTCGCCAAGCACGGCAACCGTTCGGCCACCAGCCGCTCGGGGTCGGCCGACCTGCTGGAGGCGCTCGGGGCTCGCATCGACCTCGGCCCCGACCAGGTCGCCGAGTGCATCCGCGAGGCCGGCTTCGGCTTCATGTTCGCCCCCGCCCACCACCAGGCGACCCGCTACGTGATCCCGGTCCGCCGCGAGCTGGCGGTGCGGACGATCTTCAACCTGCTCGGTCCGCTCACCAACCCGGCGGGGGCGCGACGGCAGCTGATCGGTGTCTCCGACCCCGCCTTCCTGCACACGATGGCCGGGGCGCTGGCGCTGCTCGGGGTCCACCGCGCGCTGGTGGTCAGTGCCGAGGACGGTCTCGACGAGGTCTCCGCCACCACTCCCACCCAGGTCGTGGAGGTCAACGGACGCGAGCTTGCCGACTACGTCCTGAGACCGGAGCAGGTCGGGCTCGGCGGCGGCAGCGAGCCCCCTCCCGGAGGCACCCCGCAGGAGAACGCGGCGATCACGGAAGCGATCCTGCGCGTGGACGGACGACCGGAGGGCCCGGTCGCCGGCGAGGACGTCGCGCTGATCAACGCCGGTGCGGCGATCTACGTCGCCGGAGGCGCCGACACGATCGCCGAGGGTGTCGAGGCCGCCCGCAGCGCCCTCGAGGAGGGCCGGGCCGCAGAGGCGCTCTCGCGCTACGTGGCCGCCACCCACAGGCTGGCGCCGGCCGGGGACCCGCGATGAGCGCCGCCGGCGAGCCCGCCGCGAGTACCGCCACCGCCACGGGCGCGACCGTCCTCGATCGCATCGTGGCGCGCACGCGAGTGGACCTCGAGCACCGCAAGCAGGCCGTCCCGGCCGCCCGCCTGCCGGCTCCGCCGCAGGGGGCGGGCGCCGGCCCCCGCTTCGAGGCCGCCCTGCGAGCCCCGGGACTCGGCGTGATCGCCGAGTTCAAGCGCCGCTCGCCCTCCGCCGGCACGCTGCGCGAGGGCGCCGAGCTGCACGAGATGCTCGCCGCCTACGAACGCGGCGGCGCGGTCGCCTTCTCCGTCCTCACCGACGAGCCCCATTTCGACGGCCGCCTGCAGGACCTCCGCGAGGCCCGCGGCGAGCACGGGCTCCCGGTCCTGCGCAAGGACTTCATCGTCGACCCGTACCAGCTGCAGGAGGCCCGCTCGGCGGGGGCGGACGCGGTGCTGCTGATCGTGGCGGCGCTCTCCCAGGAGCAGCTCGTGGATCTGCGAGGGCAGGCCCGGGAGCTGTCCCTCGACGTGCTGGTGGAGGTGCACGACGCCGCCGAACTCGAGCGTGCGCTGGCCGCGGGGGCGACGCTGATCGGGATCAACAACCGCGACCTGCGCGACTTCAGCGTCGACGTCGACCGCACCCGGCGCCTGCTGGACCAGGTCCCCGACGGGGTGGCGGTCGTCTCGGAGTCCGGCATCGGCACCGCCGAGCAGCTGCTGGACCTGGAGCGGGCGGGGGTATCCGCGGTGCTCATCGGCGAGTCGCTGATGCGTGCCCCCGACCCGGCCGCGAAGCTGCGTTCGCTGCTGGCGGGAGCCCCCGGGGCGGCTGGCTAGGGCTTTATGGTCTCGGTGGAAGACATTTAGATCGGCTTCACCCCCGCCGATCATCCTCGCCGACATGCAACGTTCATATCTCGTTCCGTTCGTCTGCGCCCTAATCGGGGGCGCCCTGGTAGCCGCGGTGATCGCCGCCTTCGGCGGGCTCGGCTCCAGCCACTCCACCGTCACCACCGTCACCACCACCGCTCCGGCGGCGGAAACCAAGAACGCCGCCCAGGTGACGCGCGGCTACACGCCACACGAAATCTACGAGCGCGACGCCCCCGGCGTGGCGTTCGTCGTCTCCACCGTCGTGCAGAAAACCGAATCGCCGTTCCTGTTCGGCGAAAGCCAGCGCCAGGGCCAGGCCTCCGGCTCGGGCATCGTGATCAACAACCAGGGCATCATCCTCACCAACTACCACGTCATCGAGAATGCGATCAAGGTCGAGGTGAGCTTCGAAAAAGGCCAGACCGTCGAAGCCCAGGTGCTGGGGAAGGACCCCTCCAACGACCTCGCCGTGCTGAAGATCCCCACCGACGGCCTCACCCTGCACCCGCTCGTGCTCGGGGACTCGGGCACCGTCCAGGTCGGCGAACCGGCCTACGCGATCGGCAACCCGTTCGACCTCCAGCGGACGCTGACGGCGGGCATCATCTCCGCTCTGCAGCGTGAAATCACCGCCCCCAACGGCTTCACGATCAACGACGTGCTGCAGACCGACGCCCCGATCAACCCGGGCAACTCCGGCGGCCCGCTGCTCAACGCCCAGGGTCAGGTGATCGGGATCAACTCCCAGATCGAGACCGGCGGTAGCAACGACGGCAGCGTCGGGGTCGGCTTCGCGATCCCGATCAACAAGGCCAAGTCCGAGATCGCCCAGCTCGAGAAGGGCGGCACCGTCCGTGGCGCCTACCTCGGCCTGACCTCGCTGACCATCGACGGCTCCCTGTCGGCGCTGAACCTGCCGGTGAAATCCGGCGCCCTGGTCCAGAGCGTGCAGAAGGGCACCGCCGCCGAAAAGGCCGGCATCAAAGGCGGCACCGTCAGCTCGAACACCGAAAACGGGCAGGTCGCCGTGGGCGGGGACATCATCGTCTCGGTCAACGGTCACAAGATCAACGGCTCCGAAGAACTCGCCGCCGTGATCTCCGCCCACAAGCCCGGTCAGACGATCCGGATCGGGATCAAGCGGCCCAAGGGGAGCGGCAGCTACGAAAACAAGACGCTGACCGCGACCCTCGGCGAACGGCCAAACTCGGTCCCCAACCCGAACACCCCCGAAGGGTAGGTCGAGCCTCCAGCCAGCGGCGCCGCCCGCTTCGGTGCGGCGCCGCTACCGTTGGTCCATGTCCGAACGCCCTCCGACGGCGGTCAAGATCTGCGGCGTCACCACCCTCTCCGACGCCGAGCTCGCCTGCTCGCTCGGGGCGTGGGCGGTGGGGATGATCTTCTACGAGCCGAGCCCCCGGCGCTGCTCGATCGAGCAGGCCGCCCTCATCTGCGCCGGGCTGCGTCGCCGGGTGGAGCTGTGCGGGGTGTTCGTCAATGCCGCTCCGGACTCGATCGTCGCGACGGCCGAGGAGCTCGGCCTTACGCTGCTGCAGCTGCACGGCGACGAGGGGCCCTCGATGTGCGCCGAGCTCGCCCGCCGCACCGGCGCCCGGGTGATCAAGGCGGTGCAGGTGTCGATCCCCGGCGACGTCCGCGCCAGCGAACGCTTCCACGTGGACTTCGTCCTGTTCGACGCCCGCCCCTCGTCACCGTCCGCGGCCGGCCTGCGCGGCGGGACCGGCGAGAGCTTCGACTGGTCGCTGGTGGCCTCCCGCCGCAACCGCACGCCGCTGATCCTGTCCGGGGGCCTGCACGCCGGCAACGTCGGCGAGGCGATCGCCGTCGCCCGGCCGTGGGCGGTAGACGTCGCCAGTGGCACCGAGCAGTCGCCCGGCCGCAAGGACCCGGAGCGCCTGCGCGCGTTCTTCGCCGCCGTGGCGGCTGCCGACCGCCGGTCCGCCGAGACCGCGCAGCCGGCGGAGGCCGGCCAGCCGGCGTGAGCACGACGCCCCAGGAGCCGCCGGTCGAGCACACCTTCGGCCCCTACGGGGGCCAGTTCGTGCCGGAGACGCTGATGCCGGCGCTGGCGGAGCTCGAGCAGGCCTGGCGAGAGGCGAGCGTCGACGAGGGCTATCGGGGCGAGCTCGCGGGGCTGCTGCGCGACTTCGCCGGCCGGCCCACGCCCCTGTATCTCGCCGGGCGGCTGTCGGAGCGCGCCGGAAGGCTCGTGTACCTGAAGCGCGAGGACCTCAACCACACCGGCTCACACAAGCTGAACAACGCCCTCGGCCAGGTGCTGCTGGCCCGGAGGATGGGCAAGCGGCGCATCATCGCCGAGACCGGGGCCGGCCAGCACGGGGTCGCCACCGCCACCGTGTGTGCCCTGCTGGGGATGGAATGCGTCGTCTACATGGGCTCTGAGGACACCGTCCGCCAGCGTCCCAACGTGCAGCGCATGCAGCTCCTCGGCGCTCGCGTGGAGCCGGTCCAGGCGGGCTCCAGGACGCTCAAGGAGGCGACCTCGGCCGCGATCCGCGACTGGGTGGCCAACGTCGAGAGCACCCACTACGTGATCGGCTCGGTGGTGGGGCCCGCCCCCTACCCGGCGATGGTGCGCGAGCTGCAGCGGGTGATCGGGGAGGAGGCCCGGGCGCAGCTGCTCGAACGCGAGGGGCGGCTGCCGGCCAGGGTGGTGGCGTGCGTCGGCGGGGGCTCCAACGCGATCGGCACCTTCGCGGCCTTCATCGAGGACCCGGCTGTGGAGCTGGTGGGCGTGGAGGGCGCCGGCGACGGAATCGACACGCCCCGCCACGGCGCCCCGCTGACCGTCGGCGGGCGTCCGGGCGTGCTCCACGGCTCGCGCTCGGCGGTGATGCAGGACGAGGAGGGCCAGATCCTGCAGGCCCACTCGGTCTCGGCCGGCCTCGACTATCCCGGCGCCGGCCCCCAGCATGCCCACCTGCGTGACAGCGGCCGCGCACGCTACGTGGCCGTCACCGACGAGCAGGCGCTGGCGGCCTTCGGGGAGGTCGCCCGGTTGGAGGGCATCATCCCGGCGCTCGAGACCGCCCATGCGCTCGCCTGGGTGCTCGACCAGCCCGACGGAGAGCTGGACCTCGTGTGCCTCTCGGGGCGGGGCGACAAGGACCTCGCCACGGTGCTCGGCGAGGGCTCCGGATGAGCACCACCGTGGAGGCCGGTCACGAGCGCATCGCCCGTGCGTTCGCGCAGGCCCGCGGGTCGGCCGCGCTGATGCCCTACATGATGGGCGGCTTTCCCAGCCTCGAGGAGTCGCTGCGGATCGGCGAGGCATACGTCGCCGCCGGCGCCGACATCATCGAGCTCGGGTTCCCGTACTCGGATCCCCTGGCCGACGGGCCGGTGATCCAGGAGGCGGGCACACGGGCGCTCGAGGCCGGCACCAACGTGGCCGGCGTGCTCGAGGTCGCGGCGCGGCTGTCCGCGAGCGTCCCCGTGGTGGCGATGTGTTACGCGAACATGGTCTTCGCGCCCGGGGCCGAGGCCTTCGTCGAGCGGCTCCGGCGCAGCGGTGCCTCGGGGCTGATCGTGCCGGACCTGCCCTACGGAGCCTCCCCCGAGGTGGCGCGGGCGTGCGAGCGCCACGGCGTCGCGCTGGTGCCGCTGGTGGCTCCCACGACACCGCCAGCGCGCCTGCGCGAGATCGCCTCCTGCGCCCGCGGCTTTCTGTACACGGTGTCGGTGGTGGGCACGACCGGGGAGCGGGAGCGGCTGCAGGACAGCGCCGAGCGCCTGATCGCCGAAGCGAAGTCCGTCGCCGGCGCCCCGGTGGCGCTCGGTTTTGGGATCGCCACCCCGGAGCACGCGGCCCGCGCGGCCGCCGCCGGTGCCGACGGGGTGATCGTCGGCACGCGCCTGGTGCGGGCCGCGATGGAGGACTCCGACCCCGCCGCGGCGGTGGGCGAGGTCGTGTCCGAACTGGCGGCGGGGCTGGGGCAGGCTCGCTAGGATCCCGCCCGGATGGGTCTGATACTCACCGTCACCGCCGGGCTCGTTGTGTGGATCGCGCTGTGGTCGATCAGCGGCAAAGGCCTCGACACCTTCCTGATCACCCTCGCCATCGTGCTGGTAGGGGCGTCGCTGAAGATCCTCGCGGGCTACCTCCCGGGGCGCCGAAGCTAGCCCGCGGTGCTCGCCCGCTGGCTGGGTCTCGCCGCCGTCGTCGCGGCCTTCCCAATCCTGTCGGGGTGTGCCGCCAGCACCACTCCCGACGCCGCCGAAGCCACCGGTGGGTCGCTGACGGTGTACTCGAGCCTGCCCCTCCAGGGGCCCGAGGGGCAGATCTCCGAACAGATCGTGGGCGGCGAGAAGCTCGCCCTCGACCAGGCCGGGGCCCACGCCGGGCCGTACAAGATCGCCTACGTGTCGCTGGACGATGCCAACCCGAAGACCGGCGTCTGGAACCCCGGGATCACGGCCTCGAACGCCAAGCGCGCCGCCCAGGACCCCTCCACGATCGCCTACCTCGGGGACTTCGACTCGGCCGCGACCGCGATCTCGCTGCCGGTCATGAACGGGGCCGGCGTACTTCAGGTCAGTCCCTCGAGCCCCTACGTCGGCCTCACCTCCTCGCTCGACGCCGGCCAGGACGAGCCTGACCGCTTCTACCTGAGCGGACAGCGCACGTTCGGGCGCGTACTCCCGGGGGACCCCGCCGAGGCGGCGGCCCAGGTCGAGCTGATGCGCTCGCTGGGCGTCCAAAGCGTGTACGTGCTCAACGACCTGGACCCGTTCTCGGGCCCTCTCGCGACGATCGTGGCGGGCAAGGCACAGGCGGCCGGCATCCACGTCCCGGCCCACGAAACGATCTCCACGACGGCTGGGAGCAGCTTCGAACAGGTGACCGAAAACGTCTCCAAGAGCGGCGCGGACGCCGTCTTCATGGCCGGCGAAGGGAACGCCACCACGGCCCGGCTGTGGCGCGAACTGCACCGTGCCGACCCGCACCTGAAGCTGCTGGCGAGCAGCGGCATGGCGAACGGGCCGTTCACCTCGCACCTGGGCTCGGCCGCCGCCGCCACCTACATGACGGGCCCGCTGCTCTCGACCGGCTCCTATCCGCCCCAGGCGCAGTTCGTGCTGTCGGCCTACCGCAGCGCGTTCGGGTCCTCCGCGGGGCCGTGGGCGCTGGACGGGTACGCCGCGATGCGGATGGTGCTCGACGCGATCGACTCCGCCGGGAAGGACGCCACCGACCGTCGCACCGTGATCTCGCGCCTGCTGGGGGCCTCCCCGCAGCAGTCGGTGCTGGGCCCGATGGCGATCGGCCCCGACGGCGAAAGCACGCTCGACCGCTACGGGGTCTACACGATCGAGGGCGGCCGGCCGAGGTTCCAGCGAGCCGTCACGCTGCCCGCGGACACCGAAGCCGCCACGCCGTAGCCGGCTCGGCTAACCGCCGGAGCTGCTCAGGCCGACGACGAGCTTCACCCGCTGGACGCCGTCCCCGAGCTCGCGTGCGCCGCCGCTCACGGTCGTCGCGGCGCGCAGATACCCGGTCAGGGTGGAGCCTGCGGATTCGGTCAGCCCGAGCGCTTCGAGCACCGACAGCAAAGTCGGCACATCGACGATCAGCGACGGCTGGATGCCTTCGCCGAGCGCGTGCGCGGCGGCTGTGGCACGTTCGCCTCCGGCCAGCGTGGAGCTGGGGGTGAGGGCCTCCGTGACGGAGCTCTCGCCGAGGCCGAGGACGAACACCGGCTGGCCGGTCGAGTCGTGCCCGGAGGCGATCACCATCGGCAGCGGAAGCCCCGTCAGGCTCACCGAGGCCGCCTCTTCGCTGCCGGGGATCGTCGCCGCCTGGACGGTGGCCCCTTTGCCCTCCAGCTGGGCCGCGAGCTTGCCCACGGCGGCGGTCGAGCGGGCGGCATCGGAGGAGACGATCACCACTCCCGCACGCAGTTCGAGCAGGCCGGCCCCGGAGGCGAACACGCCGGTGGGTCCCATCCAGCTGGCGTAGTCGGCGTGCGCCTTGGGCGTGTTGGCCGCCATCACCTCCAGCGGCGACAGCAGCGTCTTCACGAGCGACCCCAGCCCACCGGAGACGAGTGAGGACGAACTGCCGCCCGAGGAGCCTTCGCCGCCCAGCGAGCCGAGCAGCGAGCCGAGCCGCCCGACGTCGGCACCGAGGACGGCCTGGGGGTTGCCGATGCCCAGCGCCAGCCACGATTCGCCCGGCAACGCCCCGAGCGCCTGCGCGCCCTGCGGGGCCGCCCCCAGCAGGCCTTCGGAGCCCGGCGCGGAGAGCACGTCGAGGTCCACGGTCACCGCCCCCTTTTCGGGCGTCACCGAAGCCAGCGCGGCACCCGAGCCCGTCAGCGCCGCCAGCGCTTCCCCGGCCACGCCGGCGGCGGGCCCCGAAGCCGAGGGCGCCAGGTACAGGTGGGCGAGGGCCTCGCTCGGGGCTGTCCTCTCGAGCGTCTTGTAGGTGCTCGAGGAGGACAGCGAGGGGCCGCCGAGCGAGGTGTCGATCACCGACTGAACCGCGCTGCGGGTGCCCAGCACGACGAATCCCTTGACGATCGCGAAGGCGTCGCCGCCGCTGGTCGCCAGCACGGTCACGCCGCGGTAGCTGCTCGCCGTCGCCCCCGCCCGCCCGGCCGCCTTGGTGACGAAGCTGCGCGCCGCGGAGGCGTCGCTGGTGTCGATGATCATCGCCCCCTGGGCGCCCCCTGGAGCGAACGGGAACGACAGATGCTGCCCGCCGGCGAGCAGGACCTGGGCGATGGCGCCCGTGCCGTGGAGGCTGGTGAGGAAGATGGCGGCGTGGCGGCCCAGCCACGGTTCCACGTCGCGTCCGTAGTCCAGCGGCGGGGAGCCGGGCGTCTGGAGCACGCCGACCAGGCCGGCGAACGGTTCGTCGTGGCCCGTGAGCGTGCGCCCGTCGCTGAGCGCGGCGTCTTCGAGCCGCTCGTTGGGACGGACCTCGGCGCCGAGGTAGACCGGCGCCGAGGCCGGGATCAGCGTCGCCGGATCGGCCGAGGTGCCGCCGTGGCTGCTCGACCCGCAGGCCGCGAGCGCCAGCGCGAGCACGACCAGCAGCAGGGCACCCGCCGCCGGCAGCGGCAGCGCGACGGGGCGCCGATCGCGCCTCTGCGTTGCGGTACCGGTGTGCGTCAAACCCTGAGCTTCGCTTTCTAGCTCGCCGGCACCGGGGCGCGGAGAGCCGCTCGCGGATGGTACGCGTTGCCACCCCGGGAACGCGCAAGTCGGGCGCTCGCGGCCGCCGTGGGAGAGCCGTTTCCGGAGCTGGGGGAGGGGTCCCACGGGGACCGGCCCGGTGGTGTCCACGGGAGGCCCGGTGGGAAAAAATGTGCAAAAGGGTTGCAAAGTGGGAGAAGGTGGGGTAGGTTCGCGCTCAGCGAGCCCGGGTGGAGGAGCTCCTCCCACTCCTCCACCCCGGCTCGGTAACCACCGGAGCCCTCCATTGGTCCCCTTCCGCGGCACCTTCGACCACACCCTCGACGCGAAGAGCCGCCTCACCGTTCCCGCTCGCTACCGGGCCACGCTGGCAGACGGGGTGGTGCTCGCGATGCCCCTCGACCTGAAGCCCTGCGTCGGCGTGTGGCGGCCGAGCGACTACGAGCA